>JANMMN010000302.1:0-4159 GCA_031373405.1 Actinomycetes bacterium | reverse complement strand
CAGCAATTGGAACTTCCGATCGACGTCTTTGCGGGCGATCGTCGGCTCGACGTTTTCGCACTGACAACTCACTTGTCAGTGGCTCCCGGTGCCCGGGAGCCGCGAGGCACTGACAACTCCACGTGTCACCGGCTCGCCGGCAGCGCAGGGCACAGCAGCGAGGCAGTGACAGCTCAGCGCGGGACTGAGAGTGCGCTCGGCGACGTGTCGGTGGTGCGCGCGATGCTCGCAGCCGGGATGGCCGGGCTCATGTCCCAGCGCGAGTCGTCCGGGCGCCCGGCGCGCACCAAGACCGACCTCTACCGCGAGGCTGTCCGCGACCGGTTGCTGCCGCCTCCCGGCTGAGTGGCGTTCAGGGCGCGGTGGCGCTGGTGGTGATCGGCGGCTCCGTGCGGCGGTGGTGACCGTCGTGGCGCGGAGGTCACGGGCGTACCCGTGAGGGGGCGTGTCGTGTCCCCCGAACTGCGGACATGACACGGCGCCCCTGTCCGGATTAGATGCATAGGGGATCGGCCTTCTGACGCGCGGGGGACCTCAGAATTGTCGTCCCCCGGCCGCCGCTGCCCCTCCGCAGCCGGCGGCCGCGGAGTTGAGCCAGTGACAACTGAGTTGTCGCTGGCTCCCGGTGCCAGGGAGTCGCGAGGCACTGACAGCTCGACCTGTCACTGCCTGGCTTGCCGCATCAGCTCGTCGCACGGCAGCGCCCGGCCGCTCAGCCGGCCAGCTCCACCGACCGGTCTCGGAGCAGAGCGGCGAACCGCTCCGAGTCCGAGTCGCTCATCCCTGCCTCCTCGACCCGGACGGTCCACGGCTCGGCGTAGCCGAGCATCCGGTCGAGCACGCGGTCCAGCGCCCGCCCCGGCACCCCGAGATGCTCGGCCGACTCGCGCAGGTGCGGCCGG
The DNA here is from genome assembly GCA_031373405.1 of Actinomycetes bacterium. GTDB lineage: Bacteria > Actinomycetota > Actinomycetes > S36-B12 > CAIYMF01 > Longivirga. Next base: position 3,257 of record JANMMN010000302.1, on the reverse strand, counting down.
GTCACCCGGCTGTCCCGCCCGAGCAGTGGCAGCGCCATCCGGTCCTTCCAGCGCAGAGAGGGCTGCGTGCACAGCAGGTCGTACGCCGGTGTCAGCGCCCACACGCCCGACGCGTCCGCACCGACCGAGAGGTTCTTCGCGTTCAGGTCGCCGTTGCCGACCAGGTAGCTGAACGCGTAGAGCTCCAGACAGCGCAGCACGGTGGCACTGCCCGAGCCGCCCCGCGTCTCCACGACCGTACGCAGCCCACGGAACGCCTCCTGCGCGGTGACGCGGTACTTCGCCGCGGGGTACTTCCCGAGCACCTGGCAGGCGTCCTCCTGCGCGAACCGTCGTACGACGCCGTCGTGCACGCCACGGTCGAAGCGCTCGACGAGCAGGCCCTGCTCCCCGGACGCGTCGCTCACCAGCTGCTGGCGTGCCGTGAGCAGGCCGCACGCCTGCGCCATCGACATGACGAAGTGCTCGTTGCGCACCAGGCCCGGTGTGGCCTGCGGGTCGAGCTTGAGGATGGCCGGCCCGGTGGTGGTGGCGACCGGTGTCGACACCATGAGCGCCGAGACCTTCACCTGCACTCCGGGCAGGCCGCTGCGGTCGACCACGTCCGGATCGGTCGACGTCGCTGCCGCGAACACCTCGCGCAGTGACGTGGACGACCCGGGCTGCCACAGCGCGGTGGGCACGGTCTCCGGCTCGCCCTCGGGGCGCACCGTCACGTCGCCGATCGCGTCCTGACCCACCGCGAGCAGCAGCGTGACGTGGTCGTCGATGCTGGTGCGCGTCGCGGTCTGCAGCGCGGTCAGCCGCAGTCCCTCGGGCAGCAGTCCGGCGAAGAACGGCAGGACCGCCCCGCCCGTCGCCCGCCGAGGCTCGTCGCCCTTCGGCAGCGTCCACGCCACGGGAGTTGCGAGCGGGTCGGCGAGGTAGTCCGCGTCGTAGCGGAAGACCACGTCGTCGCCCTCCCGCGTGAGGGTCCCGGCGGCCCGTCCCGCCTTGGCGACGACGGCACGGTCGACGTCGCGCAGCTCGGTCAGGTCGCGCATGTCAGCCACCGGCGTTCTCCGTCCGTGGCCCGAGTGTCAGCCGTACGCCGAGCACCTCGGCGACCTTCACGGCGGCGGTCACGGTCGTGGCTCCTCGGCCCGACTCCAGCTCCACCACGGTGGAGCGGTGCAGCCCGGCGAGGTCGGCCACTGTCTGCTGCGTGAGGCCCAGGGCGAGGCGCCTGCTCCGGAACGTCTCGGCGAGGTCCGCAGCCCGAGCGCCTTCGACCGGCTTGCGTCGGCGTGGCGCGCGGCGGTCCGGCGTACGTGCTGCCATAGTGGCCTCCCTGTGTAGCCCGACGGCTACTTAGAGAGGGTACTTGCTGCCTTGGCGGTGCGTCTAGTGATTTAAGTCGGCTTAGACCGACTTAGGCACGTTGTCGACTCAATCTCCTGCCGGGGCGACGTCGTGAGTAGGCTACGGCCGACATAGGGCGTGCCCGTATCGCTGAGCCGTGATTGTGTGGAACGCTGTTCCAGTTCCCCGCCCTACTACGCCGCAGGAGTGCCGACACCGTGGAGCTCGTCGAGATCGCGATCGTGGTGCACGTGTTCCTGCTCGTGTACTGGCTCGGCGGCGACCTCGGCACGTTCTACTCCAGCCGCTACGTGATCCAGCCCGGCCTGTCGGTGGAGGCCCGCTCCACCGCGCTGAAGATCATGAGCTTCTGCGACGTCTTCCCGCGGATCTGCCTCGTGCTGTTCCTGCCCAGCGGCATCTCGCTGCTCGCGCTCGGCCCGTACTCCGGCGGACGCCTCGCCACCTGGATGCTCGTGCCCGTCTGGATCCTCGGGCTGGTGTGGCTGTGGATGGTCGTGACCGAATACCGCTCGCACGGTGCGGCGTCGCCCCGCCTCGTCTGGATCCGCCGGCTCGACCTCTGGATCCGGTACGCCGTGATCGCCGGCACGGTCGGCTTCGGTGGCGCGATGCTCGTCGGCGGCGACGCGGTCGCGAGTGCGCTCTCCGGCCTCGACGTCACGAGCAACCCGCGCTGGCTCGGCCTCAAGATCGCGATGTACGGCACCGCGATCCTGTGCGGGGTGATGATCCGCCGCGACCTGCGCCCGTTCGGTCCCGCCTGGGTCGCGCTCGTGTCCGGTGGGGTGTCGACGCCCGAGATCGAGGCCGGCATCGGTGGTGCGATCCATCGCTCCGAGCGCTGGGTGTACGTCATCTGGGTCTGCGTCATCGGTGCAGCCGTCCTCGGCATCGTCAAGCCCGGGGCGAACGGCTACTGACCTGTCGTCGGTGGTGCGCGGGGGAGTTGTCAGTGCCTCCCGACTCTCCAGCACCGCGGCGCACTGACAACTGAGTTGTCACTGCCTGGCCTCGGTGTGACTACGGCGTACGCCTCCCTCGGTGCGCGGGTTCCCCGCGCGGGGGAGTTGTCAGTGCCTCCCGGCTCTCCAGCACCGCGACGCACTGACAACGTGACTTGTCAGTGCCTGACCGACTCCCGTACGGCGCTGCGCCCGCGCGTGTGCCGCTGACGGCGACGGTGAGCGCGGGGCAGGGTGCGCGGGGCAGGGTGCGCGGGGCAGGGTGCGCGCTGGCACGAGCAGTGCGGCGTACGGGAGTTGTCAGTGCCTCCCGGCTCTCCAGCACCGCGACGCACTGACAACTGAGTTGTCACTGCCTGGCCTCGGTGTGACCACGGCGTACGCCTCCCTCGGTGCGCGGGTTGCTCGGTGCGCACGAGGTCGTTGTCCTCAGGCCCTGGTAGGGCCGCGCCGTCCACAGCACTCGAACGGCAGCGCGGGTGCGCGGTCCCTGGTCGCCGTCACGGTGCCGGCATGACTGGAGCAGCGCATGCGTGGGAATCCGTACCCGGCCTTCTCGAAGTGGCGCGCCGCCAGCGCGGGATGGCGTCGCGGCAGCAGCTGCGGGAGCTCGGCATCGACGATCACGACGTCCGGCATCAGCTCGCGGCGCGGCGATGGTCGCTCGCGTCGCCCCTCGTCGTCGCGCTGTTCACCGGCCGGATCCCGCGCGACGCGTCGATCTGGGCTGCCGCGCTGCACTGCCGACCCGGTGCGCTCGTCGATGCGTGGACCGCGCTCGAGGTTTACGGGTTGCGGCGCTGGGAGCGACCCGATTCGCACGTGCTGGTGGCGCGGGGCCGCACCGTGCCCCGAGCCTCGGGACTCGTCGTCCACGAGTCCCGCCGCCTCGACCCGGAGGTCGATCGCGATCCGCGCTTCGCGCTCCCC
>JANMMN010000199.1:0-8598 GCA_031373405.1 Actinomycetes bacterium | reverse complement strand
TCCTTCTCCGACGACCGGATCCGTGGCCTCAGGTCATCGGGACGGCGTCTTTCGCAGCGAGGTGCACCGGTGATCCCTGGCGTCGGCACGTTGATCAACGTCGTCGCGATCCTCGTCGGCTCCACGATCGGCGTCGCGCTCGGTGACCGGCTGCCCGAACGCACCCGCTCGGTCGTCACGGACGCGCTCGGGCTCGTGGTGCTGCTCGTCGCGGCACTCTCAGCGGCGGCCGTGCTCGACCCCGAGCTCCGCAACGCCGTCGGCCCCGGCGCCCCCGTGCTCATCGTGCTCGGGTCGCTCCTGCTGGGCGGCATCATGGGCTCGCTCATCGGCATCGAGGGCCGCCTGGAGTCCTTCGGCATGTGGTTGCGTCACCGTCTCGTCCGGGATGCCGACGCCGCGACAGGGCACCGCTTCGTCGAGGGCTTCGTGACCGCGTCGCTCGTGTTCTGCGTCGGACCGCTGGCGATCCTCGGATCGCTGTCGGACGGCCTCGGCAACGGCATCGAGCAGCTCGCCCTCAAGTCGGTGCTGGACGGCTTCGCCTCCATCGCGTTCGCGGCCGCGCTCGGGTGGGGCGTCGCCGCGTCGGCGATCGCGATCATCGCCTACCAGGGAGCCTGGACCATCGCCGGAATCCTGCTCGGCGGTCTGCTCCCCGCTGCCGAGGTCGCCTCCATCACCGCCACCGGCGGCCTGCTGCTCGTCGGAGTGGCGCTGCGGCTGTTGAAGCTGCGCGACGTCCCGGTGGCCGACCTGCTGCCGGCACTGCTCCTGGCGCCCCTCCTGACGGCTCTGGTGGCCGCCTTCCGCTGAGTTGTCACTGTCTCCCGGCTCTCCAGCACCGCGAGGCACTGACAACTGAGTTGTCACTGTCTGACCGACTCCCGTACGGCGCTGCGCCCGCGCGTGTGCCGCTGACGGCGAGGGTGAGCGCGGCGCAGGGTGGGCGCTGGCACGAGCAGTGCGGCGTACCCGAGTTGTCAGCCGCCGAGGTAGGCCCGGACGATCTCGTCGTCCTGGGCCATCGGAGCCGCCGGTCCCTCGAGCTTGAGCACGCCGGACTCCAGGACATAGGCGTAGTCGGCGATGCGCAACGCCGCGAGCGCGTTCTGCTCGACGACGAGCACGGTGGTGCCCTGCTCCCGGATCGTCTCGATCGTGTCGAAGATCAGGTCGACGAGCACCGGTGCGAGACCCATCGACGGCTCGTCGAGGACGAGGAGCTTCGGGCTCCCCATCAGCGCGCGGGCCACCGCGAGCATCTGCTGCTCGCCTCCGGACATGGTGCCGGCCTTCTGGGTGATGCGGTCGGCGAGGCGGGGGAACAGCTCGAGCACGCGGGTGCGGTCGGTCTCGATCCCCTCCTTGTCGTTGCGCAGGAACGCTCCGAGGTCGAGGTTCTCCGAGACCGTCATGCGGGGGAAGATCCGTCGCCCCTCGGGTGACTGGCACAGGCCCGCCTTGACGATCTCGTGGCCCTGCATGCTGCTGATCCGCTTGCCGTCGAAGTCGATCGTGCCGCTGCGCGCCTTGATGAGTCCCGAGATGCTGCGCAGGGTCGTGGACTTCCCGGCGCCGTTGGAGCCGATGATCGTGACGATCTCCCCCGGGTGGACCTGCATCGAGAGGCCCTTCACTGCGGCGATGTTGCCGTAGAAGACCGAGATGTCGCTCACGACGAGCATCGGGTCGCCCGGTCGACCCTGCGTCGCTTGCGGCGTGGTGTCGGCGGCGGTCACCGGGCGCTCCCCTCGGTTCCGGTGCGACCGAGGTAGGCCTCGACCACGCGCGGGTTGTTGCGGATGTCGTCGGGACCGCCCTCGGCGATCTTCTCGCCCTGGTCGAGCACCGTGATGCGTTCCGAGACTCGCATGACCACGCTCATGTCGTGCTCGATGAGCAGGACCGAGACGCGCTGTTCGTCACGGACCCGGCGGACGAAGTCGACGAAGGTCGCGGACTCCTGCGGGTTCATCCCGGCGGTGGGCTCGTCGAGCAGGAGCACCTTCGGCCGCAGGGCGAGCGCGCGGGCCACCTCGAGGCGACGCTGGTCGCCGTAGGAGAGGTTGCGGGCGTACTCGTCGGCGTGCTTGCCCACACCCACGAAATCGAGCATCTCCTGGGCGAACTCGCGGGCCTCCTTCTCCTCGCGCCGCTGGTGCCTGGTGCGGGCCACGACCTGGAGCAGGTTGGAGGTGGTGTGCGAGTGCATCGCCACCATGACGTTCTCCGCAGCGGTCATGAGACCGAAGAGCCGGATGTTCTGGAAGGTGCGGCCGAGACCGATCGAGGCGATCGTGTGGGGCGACTGCCCGGTGATGTCGCGATCGCCGAGCAGGACGGTGCCGCTCGCCGGACGGTAGAGCCCGGTGAGGACGTTGAAGAACGTCGTCTTCCCGGCACCGTTGGGACCGATGAGGGACACGATCTTTCCCTCGGGGATCGTGAACGAGACGTTCTTGACGGCGACGAGACCCCCGAAGCGCACCAGGATGTTGTCGGCTCTCAGCGCTGTCGCGGTCGCCTCCGTGGTGGCGGTCATGCCTTTCCTCCGTCGAGCTCTTCGGCATCGGACCGTTCGGCCTCCTGCAGCACTTGTCGGGTCCGCGTCTCCGGGAACAGCCCTTCTCGGCGGAAGAGCATCATCAGCACGAGGATGCTGCCGAAGAGCAGGTAGTTGTACGACGGGAAGTTGATGTCGGTGCCGAACTGGGTGTTGAACGACTCACCGAACTGCGGCAGACCGGTGGAGTTGAACCACGCGAGCAGCAGCGCCCCCACGATCACTCCCCACACGTTGCCCATCCCGCCGAGGACGACCATCGCGAGCAGGATGATCGAGATCGCGAAGTTGAACCTGTCCGGGAACACGCTGTTGTTGTGCACCGCGTAGACGACGCCACCCAGACCACCCATGAACGCGCCCACGGCGTACGCCGCGAGCTTCGTGCGCATCAGGGGCACGCCCATCATGCTCGCCGCGAGCTCGTCCTCGCGGATCGCCAGCCAGGCACGTCCGAGCCGGCCCTCGCGGATCCGCAGCGAGACGAAGACGCAGAACGCCGCGACGATGATGAACAGGACGTACTTCGCGGTGACGTCGAACGGGCCGAGCGGCTTGGAGATCGCGATCGTCGTCTCGCCGAGCGAGAGCTGCGTCGGGCCGAACGGGACGGCAGCGACGGGGTCGAGGGGGGCGATGCCCTTCGCTCCCCCGGTGAACTGCTCCGCGTTGAGGAACACCTGCGGGATGATCTCGCCGAACCCGAGGGTGACCAGAGCGAGGTAGTCGCTCTTGAGCCGCAGCGTGGGCGCGCCGATGATGATGCCTGCGCCGGCGCACACACACCCCGCCATCACCAGGACGAGCCACCAGTTGAGGTGGATGCCCGGCTGGTTGGGCGGTGCTGAGGAGAGAAAGTAGATGCCGTTCGTGATCGAGTTGATGAAGCTCGACATGAACCAGCCGGCCATGTAGCCGCCGATGGCCCAGAAGGCCACGAAACCGAGGTCGAGCAGACCGGCGTAACCGACCACGATGTTGAGGCCGACCGCGCAGATCACCCAGACGAGCGCCTCGTTGATGGAGCCCAGGGGCATCCACTGGCGGACCACGGTCTGGGCCGCATCGCCGAGGTAGGGCAGAGCGAAGGTGTAGAAGACCCAGACCCCGAGAGCGACGAGGGCGAACGTGATCGCCCACTTCCGGGTGTGGGACGCCGTGAGGTCGGACTTGACCTCGTCCGAGGCCATCACCTCAGGTGTACGCAGGGACATCTCGTCACACCTTCTCGATGGTCGGCTTGCCCAGGATGCCCTCGGGTTTGAAGACCATCAGCAGGATGAGGATGGCGAAGACGACCGACTGCGACCAGCGCTGGCCGAAGCCGTACGGGAGGCCGTCGTTGAACGCCTGGATCAACCCGATCAGGACCCCACCGAGCACGGCACCCTGAAGGTTGCCGATGCCACCGAGGACGGCTGCGGTGAAGGCGATCAGACCGAGCTGGAAGCCGGCGTCATAGCGCGTCGTCCCGAAGGTCTCCAGGTAGAGCAGCCCGGCCGCGCCAGCCATGGCACCGCCGAGGGCGAAGGTGAAGGAGATCGTCCGGTCGACGTTGATGCCCATCAGGCGTGCGGCGTCCTGGTCCTGTGCGGTGGCTCGCATCGCCTTGCCCTGGCGCGTGCGCTGCACGATGTAGGACAGCACGAGGAGCAGCGGGATGGTCACCGCGACGACCACGATGGTCGACCAGTCGATCGTGATCGGTCCGATCGTGAGCCCGCCGTCGGGGATCACCTTGACCCAGTTGCGCTGCGAGGACCCGTTCAGCTTGAGCCCGAACCACTGGAAGATGAAGCTGAGACCGACGGCCGTGATGAGCGGGGCGAGCTTGGGCGCCCGGCGCAGCCGCCGATACGCCAGGCGCTCGGCGGTCACGTTGATGCTGGCGCACAGCAGCATCACCAGGATCAGGGCCACGAGCATGAGGCCCCAGTTCGCGAAGCCTCCGGTGCCGGCGCCGAACCAGGTGACGAGGATGATGGAGGAGAAGACCGACCCCAGCATGAACAGGTCGCCGTGCGCGAAGTTGATCAGCTCGATGATGCCGTAGACCAGCGTGTAGCCCAGGGCGATGAGCGCGTAGATCGCACCCAGCCGCAGCCCGGCCATGCCGACGTTGACGAACTGCACCGGGCCTGCGACGAAGTTCCAGATCAGCCACACGGTGACGCCGACCAGCAATGCGATCCCGAGCCCGCGCTCGAACTTTTCCTTGCGGAGCAGGACCGGACGTGAGTCCGCCGCCTCTACTGCCGTGATGGCCATCCGATGATCCCTTCGCACACATGAGGGGAAGTTCGCCCGAAAAGTAGCAGGTCGGGCGGGGCTTTGTGCCCCGCCCGACCTGTTATCTGGCGACTATCTGAGATGAGCGGATCTACTCGGTGATCGGCCAGCCCTTGAGGGTGGTCTCCGCGTTGTCCTTGATGATCTCGATGGTCATGTCGAGCAGGTTCACGTCACCGGTGGTCGGGTCGATCTTGATCTCCTTGCCGATGGCCGAGATGTCAGCAGGCACGGTCACGCCGCTGCCGCTGAGCACCTGGTCGGTCACCGACTTGCGAGTGCCGTCCGACTTCGCGATGGCCTCGAGGATGACCTGCATCGCCGCGACGCCGTAGAGCGCGTAGGACGAGGCGGGGTCCCCACCGAACTTGGCCTTGTAGGCGTCGAGCAGCTTCGCCGCAGCGCCACCCTGCTTGCGCAGGTCCTCGTTGGTCAGACCCGGGAAGGACAGGTACATGCCCTGGCCCTCGGCGAGCTTGTTGAGCTCGGGGTAGCCGGTGAAGCCGTCGGGGCCCATCAGCTTGACCGCGGTGTTGTCACCGAGGACGGCGACCTTGTCCTTGATGAGCTGGCCACCGTTGTTGTCGAAGATGCCACCGAGGTAGACACAGTCGGGGTTGGCCGACTTGACCTTCTGGAACAGCGCGGTGTAGTTGGGCTGCTTGGCGTCCCACGGGTCGTTGGCGATGACCTTGATGCCCTGCTTGACCGCCTCCTTCTCGAAGGAGCTCGCGACACCCTGACCGTAGGTCTCGTTGTCGTTGAGGATGTAGCAGGTCTTGACGCCGAGGTCCTTCGCCATGAACTGAGCGGCGGCGCGACCCTGGTTGTCGTCAGTGGTGACGACGCGGGCGTAGTTGCGCTTGCCGGTCGGGTAGTACTTGTCGGGCTCGCCCGGATCCCACGTCTTGGTCAGACCAGGGTTGGTGTTGGCCTGGGAGACCATGAGCATCGGGCCGTTCGGGTCCTGGTTGAGGACCGGCACGATGATCTTGGCGCAACCAGAGTTGTACGTGCCCATGACCGCGACCTCGTCGACGTTGGCCACGTGGTCGGTCGCGTTCTTCGTGCACTGCGCCTGGTCCCACTTGCCTGCAGCCGCCGTGGAGTCGTCGTACTTCTTGAGCACGATCTTGTAGTCGCCGGCCATGTAGCCGATCTGCTCCAGGTACAGCTCGATCGCCTGGTTCGTGGCGTCCGAGGCGTCCTTCGAGGAGCCCTGCAGCGGGAGGTCGGTGGAGACGACGAGCGTCTTGCCACCGCCCGAGCCCGGGCCGCTGGAGCTGCTCGACCCGCACGCGGCGAGCGCAAGGCTGCCCGCGAGCGCGATTGCGCCGATCTTGTAAGCGTTACGCATATCCCGTCCTACCGTGAGAAATGCCCGGGGCTACCGGGGCTCGATGCGGCCGAAACTTAGCAGCGAACCGGCCGAGAATCGCGATCCCGCGGGGAACAAATCGGATAAGTCGCATCACGCTTTGGTGACGGCTCACGGTCTGGTCACGGCCGGAACTCGGCGTCCGCGCAGATCGTCAGGCTCCCCCGGCCTCCCGGATCACGACGTCAGCGACCTCGCGCATGGACAGCCGTCGATCCATCGCCGACTTCTGCAACCATCGGAACGCGTCCGTCTCGGACAGCGCGTACGTGCTTTGCAGCAACGCCTTCGCTCGTTCCACCCGCTTGCGCGTCTCCAGCCGCTCCCCGAGACCGGCCACCTCCGACTCCAGCGTGACGATCTCCGCAAACCGGCTCACGGCGAGCTCGATCGCGGGGACGAGGTCCGCCTGGGTGAACGGCTTCACCACGTAGGCCATCGCGCCGGCGTCGCGGGCCCGCTCCACGAGCTCGCGCTGGCTGAAGGCGGTCAGCATCACGACGGGGGCGATCCGAGCCCCGGCGATGCGCTCTGCGGCGGTGATCCCGTCGAGGACGGGCATCTTCACGTCGAGGATGACCAGATCGGGTCGGTGCTCCTCGGCGAGACGCACGGCCTCCTCGCCGTCCCCGGCCTGACCGACGACGTCGTAGCCCTCCTCGCGGAGCATCTCCACCAGGTCGAGTCGGATCAGCGCCTCGTCCTCCGCGACGACGACACGAAGGGCGGCAGGAGGATCATGGGACTCAGTCACTCCACCAGCCTACGGATCAGGTTCTGCCACCGGCCGCTAGGCTGAGCGACCGCTCGCCCCGATAGCCCAACCGGCAGAGGCAATGGTCTCAAACACCATCCAGTGTGGGTTCGAATCCCACTCGGGGCACCGTGTGATCCTCAAGGGTCCCTGGTCGCGGCGGGAGGCTCCGCGGCCAGCTCGGCGAGGCTCGCCTCGGTGAGCCGGTAGCGCCGGAGCACCGGCAGGCTCGCGAGCATGAGCACCGCCGGCACGACCCCGAAGCCGATCGCGATCGCGGTGAACGCCGATGCCGGCTGCACCACGGTCTGCCCCGACGTCGATGACTGGAAGCCGCCGAGCGCCAGGATCAGGGAGAACGCCGCGGGGCCGAGGGCGAAGCCGAGCGTCTCTCCCGCGGTCCAGACCCCGGTGAACGCGCCGGAACGCCGACGTCCCGTCCGCAGCGAGTCGGCCTGGATCGTGTCGGGGAGCATCGCGAGCGGGAACAGCTGCTGCCCGGCGTACCCGACCCCGGCGATCCCGACGCCGACGAGCAGCACCCAGGTCGGCACGCGCCCGGCGAGGGCCATGACGCACGCTCCGACCAGGAAGCACACGGTGGCCCAGCGGAAGCCGCTCTCCTTGCCGAACCTCGTCGCCACCAGTCGCCACACCGGGACGAGCAGGATCGCCGGCGCGACCAGCGCGACGAACAGCACCGTGGTGAGCCCCTTGGCACCGAGGAGGTACTCCGCGACGTACGGCGCACCGGCAAGCGCGGCCGAGGTGCCGAGCGCCTGGATCACGAACGCGGCGAACAGGACGCGAAAGTCGGGGTTCTCTGCGACGGCGCGCAGCTGCTCGCGGATCCCGCCACCGGGCTCGGACACCAGCACGCTGGGCACCTGCCGGGTGGCGAGGATGGCCACGACGAAGCCCACCAGGAAGAGCGCCCCGCACACCAGGCCCATGAACCGATAGCCGGCGAGCCCGTCGCCGGCGGCACGGACGAGCTCGGGGGCGCCGGCCCCGAACACGAGGATCGCGATCGTGAGGAACGCGATGCGATACGTCATCAGCGACGTGCGCTCGGCGTAGTCGTCGGTGAGCTCCGCCGGCTGAGCGACATAGGGCACCTGGAAGAAGGCGAACCCCGTGGCGGCGCCGATGAAGGTGACGGTGACGTACGCCGCCGCCGCTCCCCCGGTGATCCCGCTGGGCGCGAAGAACATCAGCGCGAAGAAGACCGGCAGGACCACCGCCCCGCGGATCATCCAGGGAATCCGGGCACCCCACCGCGACTCGGTGTGGTCGCTCCAGTGCCCGACGAGAGGGTTCAGCACGACGTCCCACGCCTTCGGCACGAGCACGACGAGCCCCGCCACGACCGCCGTGACCCCGAGCTCGTCGGTCAGGTAGTACAGCAGCAGCAGCCCGGGGACTGTCGAGAACCCGCCGGTGCCCACCGACCCGAACGCATATCCCACCTTCGTACCCAAGCGAAGCCGGGGAGTGCCCATACGCCGACGCTAGCGCCGACGAAGACCACCAGGGCCCAACACGGCACCACGACCCCTGAGCCCCTGACAAGTCGGTTGTCAGTGCCTCGCCCTACCAGAGAGCCGCCAG
>JANMMN010000125.1:0-9994 GCA_031373405.1 Actinomycetes bacterium | reverse complement strand
ACCACATGCGTGTCGCCAGCGCACTGTGTCGCCCCTGCGGCTGACCCTTCCGTCCATCTGCACCGCAGCCCGGACGAGCGTCGCCGCGTCGGGCTCGTTCCCCCCTCCGTCGGGATGGGCCGCGCCGCGCGTCGCCGTCCGTCCCTCGTCGAGGAGACGACCCCGTGCCCCCAGAGCCCACGACCGAGGCACCCGTACGCCGGAGCACCCGCCCACCACGGGGCGAGGGCCAGTGGGCCCTCGGCTACACCGAGCCGCTCAACCCGAACGAACGGTTCAAGAAGGACGACGACGGGCTCAACGTGCGCCTGCGCATCGAGAACGTCTACTCCCGTCGCGGTTTCGCCTCCATCGACCCGAGCGACCTGCGCGGCCGGATGCGCTGGTGGGGCCTCTACACCCAGCGCAAGCCCGGGATCGACGGCGGACGCACCGGTGCCCTCGAGCCGCACGAGCTCGACGACGAGTACTTCATGCTGCGCATCCGCAGCGACGGAGGGCTGCTCTCCCCCGAGCAGCTGCGGACCATCGCGGAGATCTCGCAGGACTTCGGCCGCGACACCGCTGACATCACCGACCGGCAGAACGTGCAGCTGCACTGGATCCGGATCGAGGACGTGCCGGAGATCTGGCGACGTCTCGAAGCCGTGGGGCTCAGCACCAACGAGGCCTGCGGAGACACCCCACGTGTGGTCCTCGGCTCCCCCGTCGCTGGCGTCGCGACCGACGAGATCATCGACGGCACCTCCGCGATCCACGAGATCGTGCGCCGCTACGTCGGTGACCCGCGCTTCTCCAACCTGCCGCGCAAGTTCAAGTCGGCGGTGTCGGGCTCTCCCCGCCAGGACGTCGCCCACGAGATCAACGACGTGTCCTTCATCGGTGTCGTGCACCCGGAGCACGGTCCCGGCTTCGACGTCTACGTCGGCGGCGGGCTCTCCACCAACCCGATGCTCGCTCAGCGGCTCGGCGTGTGGGTCCCGCTCGAGGACGTTCCGGACGTGTGGGAAGCGGTCATCTCGGTGTTCCGCGACTACGGCTATCGCCGGCTGCGCACGCGTGCGCGGCTGAAGTTCCTCGTCAGCGACTGGGGTGCGGCCAAGGTCCGCGAGGTGATCGAGACCCAGTACCTCAAGCGGCCGCTGCTCGACGGTCCCGCTGCCGCACCGTACGCCGGTCGTCGCGACCACGTCGGCGTCTACCCGCAGGCAGACGGCCTCAGCTACGTCGGGGCTGCGCCCACGGTCGGCCGGGTGAGCGGCACGATCCTGCACCGCGTCGGCGACCTGGCCGAGCAGTTCGGCTCGGGTCGGGTGCGGCTCACCGCGCAGCAGAAGCTCGTGATTCTCGACGTGGCCGACGCCGACATCGAGCCGCTCGTCGCCGGACTGCACGAGCTCGGGCTCGAGGTGCGTCCCAGCGAGTTCCGCCGCGGCACCATGGCGTGCACCGGCATCGAGTTCTGCAAGCTCGCCATCGTCGAGACCAAGGCCACTGCGGCCTCGCTCGTCGCGGAGCTCGAGGACCGCCTTCCCACCTTCGACCGTCCGCTCTCGATCCACGTCAACGGCTGCCCGAACTCGTGCGCGCGCATCCAGGTGGCTGACATCGGCCTCAAGGGGATGCTCGTCACGGATGCCGTGGGCAACCAGGCCGAGGGCTTCCAGGTGCACCTCGGCGGTGAGCTCGGTCCCGACGCCGGCCTCGGGCGCAAGCCGCGTGGCCTCAAGGTCAGTGCTGCCGAGCTGCCCGACTACGTCGAGCGGGTGCTCGGTCGCTTCACGCAGGAACGCACTGACGAGGAGAGCTTCGGGTCGTGGGCCCGTCGCGCCGACGAGGAGTCGCTGGCATGAGCCGGACGACCGAGTCGCTGCGCGAGGTGACGACGGACGGCGCCGCGCTCGTCGCTGCTGTGGGCGACGACGTCGTCGAGCAGGCCCGGGTGGCGCTGCGCTGGGCCCGCGATGTCTTCCGCGACCGTCTGGTGGTGGCGAGCTCGATGGGCGACGAGGTGCTGGTGCACCTCGCGTCGACCTCGGCCGAGGGTGTGGACGTACTGTTCCTCGACACCGGCTACCACTTCGCCGAGACCATCGGCACGCGCGACGCCGTGGCCGCGACGTACGACGTCAACGTGCGCACGCTGCTGCCGCTGCTCACCAAGGACGAGCAGGCGCAGCAGCACGGGCCGGACCTGTTTGCGAGCGACCCGGATCTCTGCTGCGCGATCCGCAAGGTCGAGCCGCTCGAGCGCGGCCTCGCCGACTACGACGCCTGGGTCACCGGCATGCGCCGCGAGGACGCCCCGACCCGCTCGGACATCGACGTTGTCGGCTGGGACGCCAAGCGCGACATGGTGAAGCTCAACCCGCTCGCGGCCTGGACCCACGACGACGTCGAGCGCTACTCCGCCGATCAGGGCGTGCTCATGAACCCGCTCCGCCAGATCGGCTACGTGTCGATCGGCTGCGAGCCGTGCACCCGTCCGGTTGCTGCCGGCGAGGACCCACGTGCGGGCCGCTGGAGCGGCAACGCCAAGACCGAGTGCGGGCTGCACACATGACCACGACGTACGAGACCCCGGACACGAGCGCGAGGGTGCCGGGCGCCACGCGGGCCTACCAGCTCAGCCAGCTCGATGCGCTCGAGGCCGAGGCCGTGCACATCATGCGCGAGGTGGCCGGCGAGCTCGAGCGGCCGGTGCTGCTCTTCAGCGGTGGCAAGGACTCCGTCGTGATGCTGCACCTCGCTGCGAAGGCGTTCGCTCCGGCAGCGATCCCGTTCCCGGCCCTGCACGTCGACACGGGCCACAACTTCCCTGAGGTGCTCGCCTACCGCGACGAGGCGATCGAGCGCTACGGCATCCGGCTGCTGGTCGCGTCGGTGCAGGACCTCATCGACTCCGGTCGGCTGCGGGAGCGTCCCGACGGCACGCGCAACCCGCTGCAGACCGTGCCCCTGCTCGAGGCGATCGAGGACCACCGGTTCGACTCCGTGTTCGGCGGCGGCCGACGCGACGAGGAGAAGGCGCGCGCCAAGGAGCGGGTCTTCAGCCTGCGCGACGAGTTCGGCCAGTGGGACCCACGCCGTCAACGCCCCGAGCTGTGGGACCTCTACAACGGCCGGCACAAGCCGGGCGAGCACGTGCGCGTCTTCCCGCTGTCGAACTGGACCGAGGTCGACATCTGGGAGTACGTCGCCCGCGAGGGCATCGCACTGCCGTCGATCTACTACGCGCACGAGCGCGACGTGTTCCTCCGCGACGGCATGTGGCTCACCCCTGGCGAGTGGGGTGGGCCGAAGCCGGACGAGACCGTCGAGCGGAGGCTCGTGCGCTACCGCACGGTCGGTGACATGTCGTGCACCGGAGCGGTCGACTCCTGCGCGGTCACGGTCGCCGAGGTGATCGCCGAGGTGGCGGTCAGCACCATCACCGAGCGAGGCGCGACCCGTGCCGACGACCGCCTCACCGAGGCCGCCATGGAAGACCGCAAGCGCGAGGGGTACTTCTGATCATGAGCACCCCCACCATCGCCACGCACGACCTGCTGCGCTTCGCGACTGCCGGCTCGGTCGACGACGGAAAGTCGACCCTCGTGGGTCGGCTGCTCCACGACACCAAGTCGGTCCTCGCTGACACGCTCGCCTCCGTGGAGCGGGCGAGCCGGGCCAAGGGTCTCGAGGCGACAGACCTGGCCATGCTCACCGACGGCCTGCGCGCCGAACGCGAGCAGGGCATCACCATCGACGTCGCCTACCGATACTTCTCCACCGCGCGTCGGTCCTTCGTCCTCGCCGACACTCCCGGGCACGTCGAGTACACGCGCAACATGGTCACCGGGGCATCCACGGCCGAGCTCGCACTGGTGCTCGTCGACGCACAGCACGGCATCGTCGAGCAGACCCGCAGGCATGCGGCCGCAGCCGCGCTGCTCGGCGTGCGCCACCTCGCACTCGCCGTCAACAAGATGGACCTCGTCGCCTTCGACCAGGCGGTGTTCGATGCCATCGCGGCCGCCTTCACCGAGGTTGCGACGTCGCTGGGGGTCGAGGATGTCGTGGCGATCCCGCTTTCGGCGCTCGAGGGCGACAACGTGGTCGAGCGGTCGGTCCGCACACCGTGGTACACCGGACCCACGCTGCTCGAGCACCTCGAGAGCGTGCCGGTGGGCGAGGACCCGGAGCTCGAGCCGTTGCGGTTCCCCGTGCAGTACGTGATCCGTCCACAGACGGCCGAGCACCACGACCACCGCGGCTACGCAGGTCGGGTCGCGCACGGCGTCGTCCGGGTCGGTGACCGGGTCGTCGTGCTGCCGAGCGGTCACACGACCACGGTGGCCGCGATCGACGGGCTCGACGGGCCGCTGGCGGTGGCCTTCGCCCCGCAGTCGGTGTCGCTGCGGCTGTCCGACGACGTCGATGTCTCCCGAGGTGACCTCGTCGCCGCGTACGACGAGTCCGCGACCGCCTCGCAGGACCTCGTCGGCGACATCTGCGTGCTCTCCGATCGTGCCGTCGCAGCCCGCGACCGGGTCCTCGTCCGTCACGGCACGCGCACGGTCCGCGCCAAGGTGGTCGAGGTCTCGCAGCGCCTGGACCTCGCCACCCTCGAGGCCCTCGACCATGACGGGGCCCTGGTCGTCAACGACATCGGACGCATCACGCTGCGCCTCGCCGAGCCGATCGCGGTCGACGACTACGCCCACCTGCGTCGCACGGGAGCGTTCCTCCTCGTCGACGACCAGGACGGCACCACCCTCGCGGCCGGCATGGCCGTGGTCACCCGGAGCGGAGCATGACCGCCCCGACCGTCCAGCGCGCTCGGCAGTGGGCCGTTGCCGACCGCGAGCCCGCGACCGCCGATGAAGCCGTCGTGCTCGACCGTGTCTCGCTCACCTACCCCGGGGACACCGGTCGCCCGGCCGTGCTCCAGGACGTCTCACTCACGGTGCACGAAGGCGAGTTCGTGTGCCTTCTCGGCGCTTCCGGGTGCGGGAAGTCGACCATGCTCTCCTTGATCGCGGGACTCGCGTCGCCCACCAGCGGAACGGTGGACGTTCCGGCCGGACGCAGCGCGCTCATGTTCCAGGAGTCGGCCCTGTTCCCTTGGCTCACCGCCGGCGAGAATGTCGAGCTCGCGCTGAAGCTGCGCGGTGTTGGCCGGCGGGAGCGCCGGGACCGGGCGCACGACCTGCTCGGTCGCGTCCACCTCGTCGGTCATCACGGCACCCGCGTCCACGAGCTGTCCGGCGGCATGCGCCAGCGCGTGGCGCTGGCGCGCGCTCTTGCCCAGGAGGCGCGGGTGCTGCTCATGGACGAGCCGTTCGCCGCGCTCGACGCGATCACGCGCGACGTCCTGCACGAGGAGCTCATGTCCGTGTGGGGCTCGAGCGGGATGTCGGTCGTGTTCGTCACCCACAACGTGCGTGAGGCCGTCCGTCTCGGCCAGCGCGTCGAGCTGATGTCGTCGCGACCCGGCAGGTTCGTACGGCGGTGGAACGTCGACATCGACGGGCCCCGGCGGATCGAGTCGCCCGAGGTCGGGGCGCTTGCGCTGGAGATCACCGACGACCTACGCCGCGAGATCAGGCGTCACGCGGAGGTGACGTCGTGAGTGCTACGTCGATCGAGGACGTCGCCAGTCTCGAAGCAGGTCTCGATGCGCTCGATGCGCACCCCGACCACCGACCATCCCTCCGGCAGCGGATGCGCACATCCGTACTGCCACCGGTCGTCGCGTTCATCGCCTTCCTCGCGGCCTGGGCGGCGATCGCCGCCGCGGGCATCAAGCCGCCCGAGCTGCTGCCACCTCCGTCCGCGGTCTGGGCCACCCTGGTCGCCTCTTTCCAGGACGGGACGCTTCAGTCCGCGACCTGGGCGTCGCTCAGCCGCGCGGCCGTGGGTTTCGGGGTCTCCGTCGTCTTGGGCACCATGCTCGGGCTCGTGCTCTCGCAGTGGCGTTGGCTGCGCACTGCGATCGGCCCACTCGTCTCCGGCTTGCAGTCGCTGCCCTCGGCGACCTGGCTCCCCGCCGCAGTGCTCTGGTTCGGCGTAGGTGACGCCGCTGTCTACACCGTCGTCCTGTGCGGCGCGATCCCCTCCATCGCGCTGGGGCTCGTGGCCGGCATCGACCGGGTGCCGCCGTTGTACGTCAAGGTCGGCCGCGTGCTCGGCGCTGGTCGGGTGGCATCGCTGCGGTACGTCGTGCTGCCGGCCGCCCTGCCGGGGTACATCTCCGGGCTGAGGCTCGGCTGGGCCTTCGCCTGGCGCTCGCTGATGGCGGCCGAGCTGATCATCGCCGTCGCAGGCTCGACCTCCTCGCTAGGACAGCTGCTCGATGCCGGCCGCAGAGCGGGAGACATGAGCACGATCCTGGCGGTGATCCTGGTCATCCTGGCGATCGGCATCACCGTCGAGGTCGGCGTGTTCTCCCCTGTCGAGCGGCGTCTGCTCCGGGCCCGTGGGCTCACCGGGACGTCGTCGTGAGCACTCCGTCGTACCCGCTCGTCCTCGACGTCGCGGGCAGACGCGCGCTCGTCGTCGGTGGTGGACCGGTGGCAGCACGGCGTACGGCGTCCCTCGTGTCAGCCGGCGCGCTCGTCGAGGTCGTCGCTCCGTGGCTCTGCGAGGAGCTCGCCTCGCTCGTCGCCGACCGCGCGGCGACGTGGCACCCGCGCGACTACGTCGACGGTGATGTCGACGGGGCATGGCTCGTGCACACCGCGACCGGGGACCGGCTGACGGACGACGCCGTCGCGGTCGCCGCCGAGCGGGCGCGCGTGTGGTGCGTGCGCGCCGACGACGCGGCGGCGTCTGCCGCCTGGACTCCCGCGGTCGCTCGGGGGGCCGACGGCGTGCTCGTCGCGGTGTCCGGTGGCGGCGATCCGGGGCGTTCGCGCGCCATCCGCGACGCTGTTGCCGCCTTGCTCGACAGCGGCGAGCTTCCGGTGCGCGCCACGCGGAGGACGCAGCGCGACGGCGCCGGCACCGTGCACCTCGTCGGCGGCGGACCCGGCGACGAGGGGCTGCTGACGGTGCGTGGGCGGCGTCTGCTCGCCCTGGCCGACGTCGTCGTCGTGGACCGGCTCGCCCCGCACGGCGTGCTCGATCACCTTGCCGCCGACGTCGAGGTGATCGACTGCGGCAAGACGCCCGGGCACCACGTGCTCACCCAGGACCAGATCAACGAGGTGATCGTCGAACGCGCGCTCCGGGGCCTCGATGTCGTACGACTCAAGGGCGGCGACCCCTTCGTCCTCGGTCGCGGCGGCGAGGAGGTGCTCGCGTGCCACGCCGCCGGCGTGCCCGTCGAGGTGGTGCCCGGCGTGACCTCGGCGGTCTCCGTGCCTGCGGCCGCGGGCATCCCCGTGACGCATCGGGGCGTGACGTCGTCGTTCGCGCTCGTGTCCGCGCACGACGGCATTGCTCCGATCGTCGAGGCGGGCACGTCGTACGCCGCTTCCACGACCCTGGTGCTGCTCATGGGGATCCGGCTGCTGCGGGAGTCCGGCGTCGCGCTCGTCGCGGCCGGGCGGGATCCGTCGACGCCCGTCGCGATCATCGAGCGAGGGTGGAGCCCGCAGCAGCGCACCACGGTCGGGACACTCGCCGACATCGCCGACCTGGCCGAGGCCCGTGGCGTGGAGTCACCCGCGGTGATCGTCGTCGGCGACGTGGTGTCGCTGCGCGACCAGCTGGGGCCGTTGTCCCCCGAGCCGGGATGACCGTCTGCGTGCTGCTCGCGCACGGCTCACCCGCTCCTCGATCGGCCAGCCTCGTGCACGAGACGGCCGCTCGGGTGGCCGAACGACTCGGCGCGCCCGTGGGAGCGGCCTTCCTCGACCACGACGCTCCGGACCTGCGCGCCGCCGTGGCCGACGTCGACGACCACGAGGACGTCGTGGTCCTCCCGTTGCTGCTCTCGACGGCGTTCCACGCCCGCGTCGACGTACCCGCGGCGGTAGCCGCCCTCGACCGGGACGTCCGGCTCCTCGAGCCTCTCGGGCATCCCGCCGCCCTGCTCGACGCCCTCCTGCGCGGGCGCGCAACACCCGTGGTGGTGGTCGCAGCCGGCACCAGCGTGGCCGAGGAGCGTGAGGCGTTCCGCCGCGCGGTCGTCGCGTCCTCGGGGCGCACCCGGGTGCCGGCGACGGCCGCCTTCGCGACCGGCCCGGGACGCCGCATCGCCGACGCCACCCGTCCCGGTGCTGCGATCGTCGTGCCCTGGCTGCTCGCACCCGGTCGCCTCCTCGACTCGGTGCACGAGGCGGCGACGTCCCACGCCTGTGCGACGAGCGGCGACGGACTGCTCCGCGAGCCGGGGCTCCTCGACGTCCTCGTGGCGCGGCTCCGCCTAGGCTGATCGCAGGACGCCACCCCGTGACGGGAACCTCGATGAACGCCTGGCTCGTCGGCATCGGACTGCTCGGACTGCTCGCGACCGTCGGCTGGTACTCGTGGCTGCTCGAGGAAGCCGCTCCCCGGCGCTACGTCGAGTTCCTGACCGTCGGCGACATCGCGCGCCAGCCGCTCATGCTCTGGCTCCTCACGACGATGCTCTGCCTGTCGGTCGTCGTGACCTCCCTCGATGTCGTCTTCGACAGCATCACGCTGCTGCTCACGCTCGTGCTCGCCGCGCTGATGACCGAGGTCGTACGTCGGTATCACAACCGCGGGCTGACGCCCGGACCGACACCCGAGGGCGGCTCCGAGCACACGATGTGACCACGGCGGTCAGATCGCGCAGAATAGATCCCCGCCGCGGCGACACGACGCGACGCCTCGACCCGAAGCCAGGAGCATGCCGGACCATCCCGAGCTCGCCGTCGAGCAGGAGCATCTCGATCTGGCCTACGGCCGGCTCGATGCGCTGCGCGCGCTCGCCCGCGCCCGTCTCGCCGACGCGATGCGCCAGGGCGCGGAGGGCACGCATCAGAACCGTTCCGAGCGCGACTCCTTCGTCTCGATGTACACCGACCGGATAGCGGCGCTCGACGCGGTGGAGTCCCGGCTCCTGTTCGGACGCACCGACGCCGACCCCGGGCCGACGTGGATCGGGCGGATCGGTCTGACTGACGTCGACCAGCAGGTGCTGCAGATCGACTGGCGCGCACCCGCGGCGGCGGCGTTCTACCAGGCGACCGCCGCGAGCCCGATGGGGCTGCGCCGCCGCCGGCACATCAGCACGGTGGGTCGGTCGGTCGCGTCCGTGAGCGACGAGGTGCTCGACCCGACGTTCTCCGACGGCTCGGACGCCGAGGCCAGCAGCGACTCCGCACTCATGGCCGCGCTGGGGGCCGTGCGGACGGGCCGGATGGGCGACATCGTCGCGACGATCCAGGCCGAGCAGGACCGCATCATCCGGTCGTCGGCCAAGGGCGCGCTCGTGGTGCAGGGTGGCCCGGGCACGGGCAAGACCGCCGTCGCGCTGCACCGGGCGGCGTACCTGCTCTACACGCACCGCGACCGGCTCGCCTCCTCCGGAGTGCTGGTGCTCGGACCCACGTCGGTCTTCCTGCGCTACGTCGAGGCCGTGCTGCCCTCGCTCGGCGAGACCGGCGTCGTGCTCTCCTCGATCGGGGAGCTGGTGCCCGGCGTGCACGCGACGACGCACGACCGCCCCGAGGTCGCTGACGCGAAGGGCGACATCGTCATGGCATCGGTGCTCGAGCGGTCTGTGCGCGCCCGCGAGCGGATCCCCGCCGGCGGCATCACGATGCCCCTCGACGGCGACTCGGTGCACCTCTCGGCCGGCGTCATCGCCCGTGCGGGTCGCGACGCCCGACGCGACCACGAGTCGCACAACGGCGCCCGCACGTCGTTCCTGACGCACCTGCTCAACCAGTCGGCGACCCGGCTCGCCCGCGTGCGCAAGCTCGACCCGGGTGACGCGTTCGTGCGCGAGGAGCTGGTCGACGAGCTGCGGGAGTCCACCGTCGTACGCCGCGAGCTCAACCTGCTGTGGATGCCGCTCACCGCCGAGCGTGTGCTGCGC
>JANMMN010000071.1:0-2850 GCA_031373405.1 Actinomycetes bacterium | reverse complement strand
CAGCGGACGCGGGCCGGAAGCGCTGACGCACGTCGTGGTCGGCGTCGGGCCCGGGCCGTTCACCGGGCTCCGCGTCGGGATCGTGACGGCTCTCGTCCTCGGTGACACGCTGGGGATCCCCGTCCTGGGCGTCTGCTCGCTCGACCTCGTGGCCGCGCTCGCTCGTGACGGTCTCGATGCCGACTTCGCCGTGGTCACCGACGCCCGGCGCAAGGAGGTCTACGTCGCGCGCTACGACAGCGATCGACGGCGGCTGACCGCCCCGATCGTGGCGAAGCCGGACGACCTCGCCGATGACATCCTGCGCGGTCCCGTCGTCGGTGCGGGCGCCGCGCTGTACGCCGACCGCTTCGCCGACGTGCGCAGCACCGAGCCGATCGAGCCCGTGGCGCTCGCGGCCGTCGCGAGGGCGGTGGCACTGGGTTCCTCGGCGTACGAGGTGCTCGACCCCGCACCGCTCTACCTGCGGCGCCCCGACGCGGTCGCGAGCTCAGGACGCAAGCGGGTGACCCAGCCATGACCTTGCGCCAGATGCGGTGGTGGGACGTCGAGGCGGTCGCAGCACTCGAGGGCGAGCTGTTCGCGCACTCCCCGTGGTCGGTCGAGCAGTTCTGGGGCGAGCTCGCGCACGTGCCCGACACCCGGTGGTACGCCGTGCACGAGGACGAGCTCGGTGTCGACGGCTATGTCGGGCTCTACGCCGTACCGCCGCAGGCCGACGTGCAGACGATCGCGGTGGCCCCGCGGTCGCAGGGGCGCGGCCTCGGTCGCGCGCTGCTCGGGGCGCTCGTCGCCCAGGCCGCGTCGCGCGGGTGCACGCAGCTCCTCCTCGAGGTGCGCGACGACAACGAGCCCGCGATCACGCTCTACGAGTCGGCGGGATTCGAGCGGCAGGGCAGACGGCGCGACTACTACGGCCACGGGCTCGACGCGCTCGTGCTGCGCCTGCGGCTCGGCCGTGAGGTCGCGTCGTGATGCACGACGAGCCGTTGGTCCTCGGCATCGAGACCTCGTGCGACGAGACGGGTGTCGGGATTGTGCGCGGCACGACGCTGCTCGCCGACGCGATCGCGAGCAGCGTCGAGGAGCACGCGCGTTTCGGCGGAGTCGTGCCCGAGGTCGCGAGCCGCGCGCACCTCGAGGCGATGGTGCCGACGATCCGCCGGGCCTGCACCGATGCTGGGGTCTCGCTGCGCGACGTGGACGCGATCGCGGTCACGGCGGGCCCCGGTCTGGCGGGTGCCCTGCTCGTCGGCGTCGCGGCGGCGAAGGCGCTCGCGCTCGCACTCGACAAACCGATCTACGGCGTCAACCACCTCGCCGCGCACGTGGCCGTCGACCAGCTCCAGCACGGTCCGCTGCCCGAGCCGACGATGGCGCTGCTCGTGTCCGGCGGGCACTCCTCGCTGCTGCTCGTGCCGGACGTGACCTCCGACGTACGACCGCTCGGGGCGACGATCGACGACGCTGCCGGGGAGGCGTTCGACAAGGTGGCGCGGGTGCTCGGGCTGCCGTTCCCCGGCGGCCCGTACATCGATCGTGCGGCGGTCGACGGCGCGATCGTCATCGACTTCCCACGCGGGCTGACCTCGGGTCGCGACCTCGAGCGGCACCGCTTCGACTTCTCCTTCAGCGGGCTCAAGACAGCGGTCGCGCGATGGGTGGAGGCGCGCGAGGCCGCGGGGGAGCCGGTGCCCGTCGCCGACGTGGCAGCCTCGTTCCAGGAGGCGGTCGTCGACGTCCTCACCCGCAAGGCCGTGCTCGCCTGCACGGAGCACGGGGTCGACCATCTCGTCGTCGGTGGCGGAGTCGCGGCGAACTCGCGGCTCCGTGCGCTCGCGCAGGAGCGCTGCGACGCGGCGGGGATCGTCCTGCGCGTGCCGCGTCCCGGGCTCTGCACCGACAACGGTGCGATGGTCGCCGCCCTCGGGGCAGAGATGCTGCGCAGGGGGCGGTCACCGGGCTCGTTGGGCCTCCCGGCAGACTCGTCGATGCCCGTCACCGAGGTCAGTGCACGCGAGGGAGACCGATGATCGTCCGCATGTGGGAGGGGACCGTCTATCCGGGGCGTTTCGACGACGCCGTGGAGTGGGTGCGACGCGACCTCGTCCCGCGCGCGCTGCTCTCCCCGGGATGCCTCGCCGCCGAGATCCTCGTGCACGAGGGCAACCCCGAGTCGGTGATGCTGGTGACGAGGTGGGACGTCGCGCCCGTGTTCGACGAGGGCGTGTCGGAGTCGGAGCTGTTCACCCGTGCCCGCGCCCAGCACATGGCGACCCTGCGCCCCGACATCAGCTGACGACGAGAACGCCACTCCAGGGTGTGTCCCGGTAGGGCGTCGGGAAGTTTCCGGCAGTATCACTCGCGTGCCTGAGACCGCTGAGTCCGCTCTGGTGTCGCTCGTCGCGACCATCGCGGCCGGGCTTCCGGACGGTGCGGCCACGGTCGAAGTCCGCGACAACATCCCGTGGTCAGTCGCGCTGCGTCCCACTCGCGAGGACGCGCTGCCGGTCGAACTGACGCTGGACGGTGGAGGCTCGGTCATCGTGAGCGCCGGTACTGTCTGGGCGCGTTGGGATCTGTTGCCGGACGGGTCCGTCCCAGATCGCGTGCGCGACGTCGTGAGGCTGGTGGTGTTTGGTCGTGGCACCCGCGACGGAAAGAGCGTGCGGCTGTCCGCCGAGGACGGGGAGACGATTGTCCTCGGATCTCGTCTTGGATCGGCGCTGCGTCGCTCTACGCCGCTAACGCCCTACGTCTGACTGCGCCTAGGTGCCGGCCGATAGCAGAGCCAGACCGGGCGGGACCACCGTCACATCCAACATCCCTGCCGATAGCGTGCCGCTTCGC
>JANMMN010000060.1:0-15598 GCA_031373405.1 Actinomycetes bacterium | reverse complement strand
CCTCCTCGAGCGCGTTGAGCTCGGCCCGGTGCAGGTTCTCGAGCAGCGCGTCGCGCAGCAGCGCGTCGTCGGCGGTCTCGCGCACGATCGCCGGGATGCGCGGCAGGCCGGCCTCCCGGCTGGCCCGCCAGCGCCGCTCGCCCGCCACCAGCTCGTAGTGCGGCCCGCCGGGCCCGGCGTCGGGCACCGGTCGGACCACGATCGGCTGCAGCAGCCCGATCTCGCGGATGGAGTGGACGAGCTCGGCGAGGGCGTCCTCGTCGAAGACGGTGCGAGGCTGGCGAGGATTGGGCCGGACGTCGTCGAGCTCGAGCTCGGCGTAGCGGACACCAGAGACGGTCTCGAGCTCCTCGGAGATGAACGCGTCGACCGGGTGCGGGCCGCGGGCGGAGGGCTCGTCCGGCTCACCCGGGCGCGCCGGGGGGGTGTGCTCGCGCGCCGACGTCGGGATGAGGGCGCCGAGCCCGCGGCCGAGTCCGCGTCGCTGGTTCACCGCAGGTCACTCCTTCGATCGTGGGGTCGTGGGGTGCTCTGGTCGTCGCGGCGTGACCCTATCCCGGGGCACCACCATCGTCCCGGCCCGGCATCGTCGCGGGCCGCACTCGCGGGTCCACCGACCCAGGATCACCGCGACAGCGGAGCTTCGGGGGCCGGATCGGTGCCGGGTCGCGGTTCCACCTGACGGGCCAGCTCGCGCGCGGCCTCGAGGTAGGACAGCGCCCCGGTGCTGCCGGGGTCATAGGTCATCACGGTCTGGCCGTAGGACGGGGCCTCGGAGACCCGCACCGAGCGGGGGATCGCAGTGCGGAGCACGCGCTCGCCGAAGTGGCTCCGCACCTCCTAGGCGACCTGCGCGGCCAGCCGGGTGCGGGCGTCGTACATGGTGAGCAGGATGGTCGAGACGTGCAGGCTCGGGTTGAGCTCGGCGGTCACCAGGCCGACCGTGCGCGTCAGCTGGCCGAGACCTTCGAGCGCGTAGTACTCGCACTGGATCGGGATGAGCACCTCGTCGGCACAGACGAGCGCGTTCAGGGTGAGGAGACCGAGGCTCGGAGGGCAGTCGACCAGGACGTAGTCGAGCCGTCCGTGTGCCTGTTCGTGCACCGGGAGGTACGCCGCGACCGCCTTGCGGAGCCGGTGCTCGCGCGCCACGACGGAGACGAGCTCGATCTCCGCACCGGCGAGGTCGAGGGTGGCCGGGGCGCACCACAGGCCCCGGATCTCGGGCACGGGCACCACGACCTCGGCCATCGGTCGACCCTCGATGAGCACGTCGTAGACGCTCGGGACATCGGCGTGGTGATCGATGGCCAGGGCGGTCGAGGCGTTGCCCTGGGGGTCGAGGTCGATCACGAGCACGGCCAGGCCCTGCAGGGCCAGTGCGGCGGCCAGGTTGACCGTCGACGTGGTCTTGCCGACGCCGCCCTTCTGGTTGGCGACCGTGAGCACCCGGGTGCGACTCGGCCGGGGGAGCTCGGCGCCGATGCGACCGGTGCGCACGGCAACCGCGGTCGCGGCGGCCCGGGCGAGCGGGGTGTCGTCCACGGTCACGACAGCTCCTCGGGATCGGTGGGGTGGAGCTCGACCGGTGCGGCCGCGCTGGGGTCCGACGGCCAGCCCAGGCCCGTGCTCGGGCGCTGAGGCGGGTCCGGCCAGCCGAGACCGTCGTCGTCGACCGCGGCGGGCAGCCGATGGGTGCTCACCGGGCCCCTCGCCGGCGTCCGGCGGTGACCCGGACGACCCGGACCACCGTGGTGGGCGGGTCGATGACGCCGACTCCGCAGCTCAGCACCTCGGCACGGCCCCCGCCGACACGTTCGAGGGCCGCCTGGGACGACGTGACCTCGTCGGCCGCGCCCTCGCCCTTGAGCGCCAGCAGGACTCCCTCGACCCGGGCCAGGGGGAGGGTCCACCCGGCGAGGCGGTCCAGCGGTGCCACGGCACGGGCGGTGACGACGTCGACGCTCAGCTTCTGCTCCTCGGCCCGGCCGCGGAGCACCTCGACCCGACCGCCAAGACCGAGCGCGTCGATGGCTTCGTGCAGAAAGGTCGCACGCCGCAGGAGCGGCTCGACGAGCAGCACCTGCAGGTCGGGGCGCACCAGGGCGAGCGGCAGCCCAGGCAGACCGGCGCCCGAGCCCACGTCGGCGACGCTGGCACCCGCCGGCACGAGCTCCTCGAGCACGGCGCAGTTGGCCACGTGCCTGCTCCAGAGCCGCCCGGTCTCGCGAGGACCGATGAGGCCACGGACCACCCCGTCGCCGGCCAGGAGGTCGACGTACGCGGAGAGCCCCTCGGCCGCAGCGGGGTAGCGCGCGCAGAGCCGCTGCTCGACGAGCAGGTCGGCTTCCTCGCGCACGTCGGTCGGCCCAGGAGGCTCCCCCGACATCCCGGTGCTGGTCAAGCTCAGCCTCGTGGGAGGACGACGACGTAGCGGTGCGGCTCGACGCCCTCCGACTCGCTGGTCAGACCCGCCGCGGCCACGGCGTCATGGACGACCTTGCGCTCGAACGGGGTCATCGGCTCGAGTCGGACCGGCTCACCCGAGCTCGTCGCCCGGCCGGACGCCTCGGTACCCAGGGCGGTGAGCGCCTCACGGCGAGCGGCCCGGTAGCCCGCGACATCGAGCATCAGGCGGGACCGGTCTCCGGTCTCCCGAGTCACCGCCAGGCGGGTGAGCTCCTGGAGGGCGTCGAGGACCTTGCCGCTCTCGCCCACGAGATGGTCGAGGTCACCTCCGACGATGCTCACCAGGGCGCGATCCCCGTCGACATCCATGTCGATGTCACCGTCAAGGTCGGCGATGTCGAGCAGGCCCTCGAGGTAGTCGGCGGCGATGTCGCCCTCCTGCTCGAGGTGGCTCACCGGTTCCGAGCCGCGGGCGGCGGCGCGGGACTCGCGCACGGGTGCCGTTTCCCGTGAAACATCGGTCTCGGACAGGTCGGTCGGTTCGACGGCCGTGGTCTCGGTCATGCGTGCTCGCCTCTGGTGACGGGTGCTCAACGCACCGGATGTTCTGGGGTCTGGGGCCGTGTTTCACGGGAAACGTGCCACGACGGTGAGGGTTACCGCTTGCGCTTGCTTCGCGCCTGCTTCTTCGGCTGCTGGCGTGGTGCAGCCTCGGTGATGACCGGGATAGGGGCCTCAGGGTCGACCCCCCCGTTCTTCTTGGCCCGCTTGGCGGCTTGCCGTTCCTCCCACGCCGTGTACGCCGGCGTACCGGGCTGCGGGTTGTTCCGGATCACGTAGAACTGTTGGCCCATCGACCACAGGTTGGTGGTGAGCCAGTAGACGAGCACGCCGACCGGGAAGTTGATGCCAGTGACGGCGAAGAAGAACGGGAAGACGTAGAGCAGGATCTTCTGCTGCTGCGCGATCGGGTTGTCCCGAGCGGTGTTCTTGACGATGAGCTGGCGCTGGGTGATGAACGTCGTGATCGTCATGAGCACGATGAGGATCAGGGTGAGGACGCGTGTGGCGGTCGGGTTCGGGGTCTCGTGAGCGCCCACGAAGTAGGCGTAGATCGGGACGCCGAAGATCGAGGCGTCGTGCGCCTGCTGGACCTGGGCCGCGGTGAGCACTCCCTTGGCCTGGAGCATGGCGATGCCTTGGAGCACCTGGAACAGAGCGTAGAAGATCGGCGCCTGGGCCAGGATCGGTAGGCAGCTCGAGAGCGGGTTGGTGCCCGTCTCCTTGTAGAGCGCCATCATCTCCTGGCTCTGGCGCTCCCGGTCCCCGGCGTACTTGGCCTGGATCTCCTTGATCTTGGGCTGCAGGATCTGCAGGTTGCGCTGGCTCTTGATCTGCCGCACGAAGAGCGGGATCAGGGCGATCCGGATCACGATCACCAGACCCACGATGGCCAGCACCCAGGACCAGCCCGAGGCCGGGTTGAGGAAGATCGACCAGAAGCTGTGGAAGTTGATGAGGATCCAAGACACGATCCATTCGAGCCAGTTCAGGGGGTTCAGGCTCACGCAGCACTCCGGCCAGTGGTGGGATCAGTGGTGGGGTCGGTGGGGTGGGCGGCTGTGGCCGCGGATGTCGCGTGCCGCTCGAGGGAGACGTACGGCTCGGAGGTCCAGGTTCCCTTCGCCGGCACCGGGTCGACCCCACCGGAGTTCCACGGGTGGCACCGGGCGACCCGGGCGGTGGCGAGCACCGTGCCCTTCGCGGCACCGTGCACCCTGATCGCCTCCAGGCCGTACGCCGAGCACGACGGGTAGAACCGGCAGCGCGGCCCGAGCAGGGGGCTGAGCACGGCGCGGTAGCCGACGATGAGGCCGATGAGCACTGTACGGAAGAGCCGACCTACGGTGGCACTGAGCACACGGTTGACCGCGCCTATGACCTGGCTCACGGGGCCGCCACCGCATCCACGGATCGCGTCGACCGGCGGGCTGCCCGCTCGAGGGCCGCGTCGAGGTCCTGGGCGAGGGCATCGGAGGACGCGGTCGCCGCGGCCGGCAGGGCTCGGACGACGAGCGCGGAGCCGGGCGGCAGCGCACCGATCCGGTCGCGCATCAGGTGTCGGAGCCGGCGGGCCACGCCGTGCCGGACCACCGAGCCGCCGACGGCACGGCTCACGACGAAACCCACCCTGGGACCTGTCCCGGGGTGGGATCGACGCGCGGTGTCGGCCGCGCCGGACGCGGTGACGAGGTGGACGACGAGGAGAGGACGACCCGCCCGGGTCCCCCGTCGAACCGTCTCGGTGAAGTCCCGGCTACGACGCAACCGCGCAGTGCTCGGCAGCACGGTCGCGGGGTCGCGGACGCTCAGGCCGACAGCTCGGTGCGGCCCTTGCGGCGACGGGCCGCGAGGATGCCGCGACCGGCCCGTGTGCGCATGCGCAGGCGGAAGCCGTGGGTCTTGGCCCGGCGACGGGTGTTCGGCTGGTACGTGCGCTTCGTCATCGGTCGGCTCCGAACAGTGGTGGGGCCAGCAGAGCTGCTGGCCTGGGCGTGGGGACCGGTGCTCCGGTCGGGTCGTACGGGCGGGTGGTGCGGCTGGACCGGGTGAGACCCGGCCGGCCGCCACCGGACGCCGACGCACGAGGCGTCGGCATGCGGCGGAGGCCGCCGACCCTGCTGCCCCGAGGAGCACACGCGTCGGCCCGTCCACGGTACGGGGCGTGCGGCGGGGGGGTCAAACCGTGACCCGGCGCCGCAGCTGTGATCGGGTGCCGTGACGTCAACCGCACATTGTCCCGTCGGGGGGGCGCATTCGAGGTGGAGCGACACGCGGAGGATTCCGCAGTTCCGTGCGAGACTCCGGGCGCTCGCCTGTGGACAACCCCTTGACGGGTCGTGGAGGCCTAGCACTACGGTCACGCCACTGGGCAAGCCGGAGCGCTGTCGCCACGGTGGATCCGCTCCCCACGCACCGCCAGGAACGACCCGTTCGGCACCACCCGATCCACCCGCGTTCCGCTCCACACCTGTGGACGAGCGTGTGGACGCCCCGCCGGCCCCGCGCCGGCACCCGACGACGAGGGGACGCGACGCAGCGTGGCCGACGACCTTGACCTCACCGAGGTGTGGGCCCGCGCCCTGGAATCCCTCGGCGACGAGGGGATGACCGCCCAGCAGCGCGCCTTCGTCTCACTCACCCGGCCGCTGGCCATCGTCGAGGACACGGCTCTGGTGGCCGCGCCCAACGAGTTCACCAAGGACGTGCTGGAGAGCAAGCTCCGGCCGCTGGTGGTCGCTGCTCTCTCACGCACGCTCGGCCGGGAGATCCGCATCGCGGTGACGGTCGACCCGTCGATCGCCCCGAGCCTGGACGACGACGCCACCGACGAGCTCGCGGACTCCACCTACGCCGACCGGGTCTCCTCCCCCGCACCGGTGTTCACCCCCGTGACGCCGGCCTCGACCATCCCCGAGCCGGTCCGCCCGGGTACGGGGTCCCCGGGCACCCGCGGCGAGGAGACCAGCCGGCTCAACCCGAAGTACACCTTCGACACCTTCGTGATCGGCTCGAGCAACCGCTTCGCCCACGCAGCCGCGGTGGCAGTCGCGGAGCAGCCGGCCAAGGCCTACAACCCGCTGTTCGTCTACGGCGAGTCCGGGCTGGGCAAGACCCACCTCCTCCACGCGATCGGCCACTACACCCGCACCTTGTACGCCGGGGCCAAGGTGCGGTACGTGAGCTCGGAGGAGTTCACCAACGAGTTCATCAACTCGATCCGCGACGACAAGGCCGCCGCGTTCCAGCGCCGCTATCGCGACGTCGACGTGCTGCTCGTCGACGACATCCAGTTCCTCTCGGGCAAGGTGCAGACGCAGGAGGAGTTCTTCCACACGTTCAACACCCTGCACAACGCCAACAAGCAGATCGTCGTGACCAGCGACCTGCCGCCCAAGCAGCTGCAGGACTTCGAGGACCGGATGCGGTCGCGGTTCGAGTGGGGCCTGATCACCGACGTCCAGCCGCCCGACCTCGAGACCCGGATCGCGATCCTGCGCAAGAAGTCTGCGCAGGAGCGGCTCTCCGCTCCACCGGAGGTGCTCGAGTACATCGCATCGAAGATCTCGACGAACATCCGCGAGCTCGAGGGTGCCCTGATCCGCGTCACCGCGTTCGCCAGCCTCAACCGTCAACCGGTCGACCTCCCGCTCGCCGAGGTGGTCCTCAAGGACCTCATCACCGACCAGGCCGGCCCCGAGATCACCTCCACGATCATCATGATGCAGACCGCGTCCTACTTCGGGCTCACCGTCGACGAGCTCTGTGGCTCGTCTCGATCCCGGGTGCTCGTGACTGCTCGCCAGATCGCGATGTACCTGTGCCGTGAGCTCACCGACCTCTCGTTGCCCAAGATCGGGCAGGCCTTCGGTGGCCGCGACCACACCACGGTCATGCACGCCGACCGCAAGATCCGCCACCTGATGGCCGAGCGGCGCTCGCTCTACAACCAGGTCACCGATCTCACGGCCCGGATCAAGACCACGGCACGCCAGGCCTGATGGCCCTGTCACGCAGGGTGAGCAGTGGTCGGCCCGTTGGTGACACCGTGCGTTCACACCCTGTGGATAACCTTGTGGACGACGATCCGGCCCAGCTGGGGACCGCCCCGTGGACAACCCGCCCCTGGACTCCTCTGACCTGTGGACAACGGTGGACGACGGCTGCTCGAAGCCCGGTCGTCCCCAGGCCGTCCGCAGGTCGCACTCCGGCCGTCCACACCCACGGGGGACGGCGACGCGCCCCTCGACCTGCGACGACACGGGTTGTCCCCAGTGTCCACACCGCCTACGACGAGTACGTACTGGTCACTAGGCACGGTGCATCCTCGAACCACTATGAGCCCCCGGTCTGTGGATCGTGGGGTCCCGGGGACCGCATCGCCAGGGGCAACCCGACAACCGGAACCTCGCTCCCTTCGACCGATCCGAGCGGAGGGCACAGGGTGCCGTCTGTCCGGTCGTGGGTGGTCCGTGGAAGCATGACCCTCACCGCCGCGCTCGGCGCGGCCGATCCGCGCCCGTCCCGTCCCGACAGGAGTGACCCGACGTGAAGTTCCGGCTCGAGCGCGACGTCCTCGCCGATGCCGTGGCGTGGGCGGCCCGCACCCTCCCCTCGCGTCCCTCGATGCCGATGCTCGCCGGTCTGCTCATCGATGCCGCCCCCGGGGGTCTCACCCTGTCGAGCTTCGACTACGAGGTCTCCGGCCGGGTTGCCGTCGGCGCCGACGTCGACGAGCCGGGCCGGGTGCTGGTCTCCGGTCGCCTGCTCGCGGACATCGCCCGGGCGCTGCCCGCCGCTCCCGTCACGGTCACCTCCGAGGGCAGCCGGGTCGTGGTCCGGTGCGGCCGCTCCTCGTTCACCCTGCCGACCCTGCCCGTCGACGACTACCCGTCGCTGCCGGAGATGCCCGGCTCGAGCGGCACCGTTCCCGGCGCCACCTTCGCTGCCACGGTCGCGCAGGTCGCCATCGCGGCGGGCCGTGACGACACCCTTCCCACCCTGACCGGTATCCGGGTCGAGATCGTCGGTTCCTCGATCACGCTCGCCGCCACCGACCGCTACCGCCTGGCGGTGCGTGAGTTCGCGTGGAGCCCGGAGATCGCCGGGCTCGAGACCAACGCCCTGGTGCCGGCCCGCACCCTGGCTGAGACCGCAAAGTCGTTGGGACACTGCGACACCGTGCATCTGGCGCTGTCCGCCTCGGGTGCCGGCGACGGTCTGATGGGCTTCGAGGGCGACGGCCGACGCACCACCACGCGGCTACTCGACGGGGAGTTCCCGAAGTACCGTGCGCTGCTCCCGAGCGAGTCGGCCACGGTCGCGACGGTCGAGACCGCAGCGCTCGTCGACGCCGTGAAGCGCGTCGCGCTCGTCGCCGAGCGCAACACACCGGTGCGACTGATGTTCTCCGGCGGCGAGGTCGAGCTGCGCGCCGGTGCGGGCGACGAGGCCCAGGCGACGGAGGCCGTGGAGTGCGCCGTCGATGGAGACGCGATCGAGATCGCGTTCAACCCGCAGTACCTCCTCGACGGACTCAGCGCCGTCGACGACTCCTCCACCAAGCTGTCGTTCACCACTGCGACCCGTCCTGCGGTCCTCACCGGCGGTGCCTCGGACGAGGCGGGCTATCGCTACCTGCTCATGCCTGTGCGGCTGTCGGGCTGATGCCCGGCCCACACCTCGACGTCCGGTAGGACTGCAGTGCACGTCTCCGCCCTGTCGCTGACCGACTTCCGCTGCTACGCCGAGGTCAGCCTCGACCTGCGCCCCGGCGTCACCTCGTTCATCGGACCCAACGGTCAGGGCAAGACCAACCTCGTCGAGGCGATCGGGTACGCCGCCACCCTCGACAGCCATCGCGTCTCGACCGATGCACCCCTGGTGCGACTCGGTGCCGAGCGCGCGATCGTGCGCGTCGAGGTGGCGCGTGACGAGCGCACCTCGCTCATCGAGGTGGAGATCAACCCCGGACGGGCCAACCGCGCCCGGATCAACCGGTCCCCCGTACCCCGCCCCCGCGAGGTGCTCGGAGTTCTCCGCACGGTGCTCTTCGCCCCTGAGGACCTCGCCCTCGTCAAGGGCGACCCGAGCGAGCGACGCCGGTTTCTCGACGACCTCCTGGTCGCACGGGCGCCACGCATGTCCGCGGTGCGCTCCGACTACGACCGCGTGCTCAGGCAGCGCAACGCGCTGCTGAAGACCGCATCAGTGGCGCGCCGCGGTGGATCCGCTGCGGGAGAGGCACTTCGGACGCTCGAGGTCTGGGACACCCACCTCGCGACACTGGGCGCCGAGCTCCTCGCCGCACGCCTCGACCTCGTCGGGGCGATCGCACCCCTGGTCGACAAGGCCTACGACACGGTGAGCTCCGGGTCAGGTCCGGCCACCCTCGAGTACGTCAGCTCTCTGGGTCCCGACGTCGACCTCGTCGCCGACCGGACGATCCTGACCGGCGAGATCCTCGCCGCGATCGAACGCCGCCGCCGCGACGAGCTCGATCGAGGGCTCACCCTCGTCGGCCCGCACCGTGACGACCTGGTGCTGCGACTCGGACCGGCGCCGGCCAAGGGGTACGCCTCGCACGGGGAGTCCTGGTCCTACGCCCTGGCGTTGCGGCTCGCGTCCTACGACCTGCTGCGCAACGACGGCTCACCAGGTGGTGAACCCGTGCTCGTGCTCGACGACGTGTTCGCCGAGCTCGACGTCGAGCGCCGCGCCCGGCTGGCGGGGATCGTGGCTGACGCCGAGCAGGTGCTCGTCACCGCCGCCGTGGAGGCCGACGTCCCTCGGGTGCTCGTCGGTGACCGGGTCGAGGTCGCGGCGGGGGAGGTGTCCCGTGCCCGGTGAGGACACCACCCCGACCGGGCCGAGCGGCATCGATGCCGCGAAGGAGGCGCTCGCCCGTGCCCGTGCGGCGGCTCGTCAGGCACCGAGCACGTCCACGCCCTCGACCACGAGCAGAGGACCCTCGGGTGGGCGGCGCCCACGCGAGGACACCCGCAGCGGCCCGGGGCCCGACCACCGTGACCCCCAGACGCTGGGGACCTCCATCGAGCGGTTGATGCGCGACCGCGGGTGGGAGCAGTCGACCGCCGTCGGTGGGCTCACCGGGCGCTGGGCCGAGATCGTCGGCGCCGACGTCGCCGAGCACGTGGCGCCCGAGACGTTCGAGCCGGCCCCCGACGGGCGGGGGCTGCTGCTGGTGCTGCGCGCCGACTCGACCGCCTGGGCCACCACGATGCGGCTCATGATCCCGGGCATCCGGTCCCGGATCGACGCCGAGCTCGGCCAGGGCACGGTCCGCGACATCAGCATCCTCGGCCCGGCCGCACCCTCGTGGAAGCACGGGCGTCTGCACGTGCCCGGCCGGGGACCACGCGACACCTACGGGTGACACCACCCACCGGGTGCAGTCGGCCAGAGCTTCCGCCACCGCGACATCCTCGCGGCGGAGCGGGCACGGATCCGTGCGCCGACAACGCCGTCCACACCCACGCGACCCCCGCCGACATATCCCCGGTCGAGATGGGGTCGTTGGCGCCGTCGTGGGTCCCCTGACGCTAGACTGGAGGCCAGAATCCGGGGTCTTCCTAGCGCCGTCCCGCAGTCCGCGGTCGCGCACCTCCGGACCGGTCGATGCCGGGAGCCGCCCGATGGGCGTCGATCCGCAGCAGCCGACCGGACGCACAGCAGGAGGGTCACCCACCCGTGTCCTACGACGCGAGCGCCATCACCGTCCTGGAAGGTCTCGACGCCGTCCGCAAGCGACCCGGCATGTACATCGGATCCACTGGTGAGCGGGGCCTGCACCACCTGGTCTACGAGGTCGTCGACAACTCGGTCGACGAGGCCCTGGCCGGGTACTGCGACACGATCACGGTGACCCTGCTCGCCGACGGCGCCGTGCGCGTCGTCGACAACGGCCGCGGCATCCCCGTCGACATCCACCCGATCGAGGGCAAGCCGGCCGTCGAGGTCGTGCTCACCGTGCTCCACGCCGGTGGCAAGTTCGGTGGCAGCGGCTATGCGGTCTCCGGCGGGCTGCACGGCGTGGGCGTGTCCGTGGTCAACGCGCTCTCCACCGACCTCGACGTCGAGGTGCGGCGCAACGGCTTCGTCTACCGCCAGTCCTACCGCTACGGCGTGCCGACGGCGGAGCTGGTCAAGGGTGAGGCCACCGACCACACCGGCACGACGGTCACCTACTGGCCCGACGGTGCGATCTTCGAGACCACGCACCACGACTTCACGACCCTGTCACGCCGGTTCCAGGAGATGGGCTTCCTCAACAAGGGCCTCACCCTCACCCTCGTCGACGAGCGGGTGCCGGCCCCGGCCGACCCGGATGCCGACGAGATCGACGACGTCCAGCGTGAGGTGACCTACCACTACGAGGGTGGCATCGCCGACTTCGTCGTCTACCTCAACGCGACCAAGGGTCCGGCGCACGTCCACGTCATCCACATCGAGAACGAGGACGAGGAGCGCCGCATCTCGGCCGAGGTCGCGATGCAGTGGAACTCCGGCTACTCCGAGTCGGTCTACACCTTCGCCAACACGATCAACACGACCGAGGGCGGCACGCACGAGGAGGGCTTCCGCTCGGCGCTCACGACGCTGGTGAACAAGTTCGCGCGCGAGTGGGGAATCCTCAAGGAGAAGGACACCAACCTCTCGGGGGAAGACATCCGCGAGGGTCTCACCGCGATCGTCTCGGTCAAGCTGGGCGAGCCGCAGTTCGAGGGCCAGACCAAGGGCAAGCTCGGCAACACCGAGGCCAAGACCTTCGTGCAGAAGCTCGTCAACGACAAGCTCGGTGCGTGGTTCGAGGCCAACCCGGCCGAGGGCAAGGAGATCGCGCGCAAGTCGGTGTCGGCGGCCTCGGCGCGCATCGCGGCGCGCAAGGCACGCGATCTCGCCCGCAACCGCAAGGGTCTGATGGGCGGCGCGGGGCTCCCGGGCAAGCTCATCGACTGCTCGTCGACCAACCCTGACGAGTGTGAGGTCTTCATCGTCGAGGGTGACTCCGCCGGTGGCTCCGCCCGCAGCGGTCGAGACCCGCGCACGCAGGCGATCCTCCCGATCCGCGGCAAGATCCTCAACGTCGAGAAGGCGCGCATCGACCGCGTGCTGCAGAACACCGAGGTGCAGGCGCTGATCTCGGCGTTCGGCACCGGCGTGCACGACGACTTCGACATCGAGCGACTGCGCTACAACAAGGTCGTCCTCATGGCTGACGCCGACGTCGACGGGCAGCACATCACCACGCTGCTGCTCACGTTGCTCTTCCGCTTCATGAAGCCGCTCGTCGAGCAGGGGCACGTCTACCTCTCCCAGCCGCCGCTCTACAAGATCAAGTGGCAGCGCGAGGAGCCGGGCTATGCCTACTCCGACCGCGAGCGCGACGCCCACATCAAGCTCGGCCTCGAGCAGGGCAAGAAGCTCGGCAAGGACGACAACGTGCAGCGCTACAAGGG
The DNA here is from genome assembly GCA_031373405.1 of Actinomycetes bacterium. Lineage (GTDB taxonomy): Bacteria > Actinomycetota > Actinomycetes > S36-B12 > CAIYMF01 > Longivirga. The sequence goes on along the minus strand of JANMMN010000060.1, from coordinate 3,149 downwards.
TCTCGGCGAGATGAACGCCGACGAGCTGTGGGAGACCACGATGGATCCCGACCGACGCGTGCTGCTGCAGGTCACGATCGACGACGCCGCGCAGGCCGACGAGATGTTCAGCGTCCTCATGGGCGAGGACGTCGAGAGCCGTCGGGCCTTCATCCAGCGCAACGCGCGCGACATCAGATTCCTGGACATCTAGTGAGTCTCGAGATCTAGCCGTACGGCGATCCGCTCCAGCCCCCCGTCGTACGAAGAAGGATTGGCACCGTGCCTGACGACATCGACATCACGCCCGAGACCGCCGCGTTCAACCCACGCATCGAGCCGGTCGACCTCCAGGTCGAGATGCAGCGCTCCTACATGGACTACGCCATGTCGGTCATCGTCTCGCGCGCCCTCCCCGACGTCCGCGACGGGCTCAAGCCGGTGCACCGTCGCGTGCTCTACGCCATGTTCGACGGCGGCTACCGCCCCGACCGTCAGTTCTCCAAGTGCTCACGCATCGTCGGGGACGTGATGGGGCAGTACCACCCGCACGGTGACTCCTCCATCTACGACACCCTCGTGCGGCTCGCGCAGCCCTGGTCGCTGCGCTACCCGCTCGCGTCCGGACAGGGCAACTTCGGTTCCCCGGGCAACGACCCCGCGGCCGCGATGCGCTACACGGAGGCGCGGATGGCGCCGCTCGCGATGGAGATGGTGCGCGACATCGACGAGGACACCGTCGACTTCGTCCCCAACTACGACGGCCGCACCCAGGAGCCGGTGATCCTGCCGGCGCGCTTCCCGAACCTGCTCGTCAACGGCAGCGCGGGCATCGCGGTCGGCATGGCCACCAACATCCCTCCGCACAACCTCGGTGAGGTGGCTGAGGGTGCGCAATGGGTCCTCGCCCACCCCGAGGCGACCCGGGAGGAGATCCTCGAGGCCCTGCTCGAGCGCGTGAAGGGCCCGGACTTCCCCACCGCCGGGCTCATCGTGGGCCGCAAGGGCATCGAGGACGCCTACCGCACCGGCCGTGGGTCGGTCATGATGCGGGCCGTCGTCGAGGTCGAGGAAGACAGCCGCGGACGCACCGTCCTCGTGGTGACGCAGCTGCCCTACCAGGTCAACCCCGACAACCTGCTGCTGCGCATCGCGGAGCTGGCGAACGACGGCAAGATCGCCGGCATCTCCGACGTGCGCGACGACTCCTCGTCGCGCACCGGGATGCGGCTGGTCATCGAGCTCAAGCGCGACGCCGTCGCCAAGGTCGTGCTCAACAACCTGTTCCGGCACACGGCGTTGCAGGACAACTTCTCGTGCAACATGATCGCGCTGGTCGACGGCGTGCCGCGCACCCTGACTCTCGACGGCTTCGTCCGGCACTGGATCACCCACCAGATCGAGGTCATCGTCCGGCGTACGCGCTATCGCCTCCGCAAGGCCGAGGAGCGCGCGCACATCCTGCTCGGCTACCTCAAGGCACTCGACGCGCTCGATGCGGTGATCGCGCTGATCCGTGCGAGCGCGACGGTCGACGAGGCACGCACCGGCCTGATGGTGCTGCTCGAGGTCGACGAGCTGCAGTCCACCGCGATCCTCGACATGCAGCTGCGCCGGCTGGCTGCCCTCGAGCGGCAGAAGATCATCGACGTGTACGACGACCTCCAGGTCAAGATCGCCGACTACAACGACATCTTGACCAACGAGCCCCGGCAGCGCTCGATCGTGAGCGAGGAGCTCGCGGAGATCACCGCGAAGTACGCCGACGAGCGGCGCAGCATCCTCGTGCCCTGGGACGGCGAGGTGACCGACGAGGACCTCATCGCCGAGGAAGACATCGTCGTCACGATCACGCACGGCGGCTATGCCAAGCGCACGCGCACCGACAACTACCGCGCGCAGCGACGCGGCGGCAAGGGGGTGCGCGGAGCAGCGCTTCGCGCCGACGACGTCGTCGAGCACTTCTTCGTCACGACCACCCATCACTACCTGTTGTTCTTCACCAACAAGGGCCGGGTCTACCGCGCCAAGGCCTACGAGCTGCCCGACACCGGCCGGGATGCCCGCGGCCAGCACGTGGCCAACCTGCTGGCCTTCCAGCCGGAGGAGAAGATCGCCCAGGTGCTCGACGTGCGCGACTACGCCGCAGCCCCGTACCTCGTCCTCGCCACGCGTGAGGGCATGGTCAAGAAGACGCGGCTCGACGAGTTCGACTCCAACCGCAGCGGTGGCGTCATCGCGATCAACCTGCGCGAGGACGACGAGCTCATCAGCGCGCAGCTCGTCGACGCCGATGCCGACCTGCTCCTCGTGAGCACCAAGGGGATGTCGGTGCGTTTCACCGCCGACGACGAGACGCTGCGACCGATGGGTCGGGCGACCTCGGGCGTCATCGGCATGCGCTTCCGTGCCGGCGACCAGCTCCTCGCCATGGACACCGTCGTCGAGGGGTCCTACGTCGTGACCGTGACCGACGGTGGCTACGCCAAGCGGACTCCCGTCGGTGACTGGGCTCCCAAGGGTCGCGGCATCTACGGCGTACGCGCGATGAAGCTCGTCGAGCAGCGCGGCTCACTGGTCGGTGCCCTCATCGCCGCGGAGGACGACGAGGTGTACGCCATCGCGTCGGACGGCATCGTGATCCGCACCCGGGTCGCCGAGATCCGGGCCACCGGTCGAGACACGATGGGCGTCTCGCTGATGGACGTCAGCGGCGACAGCACGATCGTCGCCGTGGCGCGCGGCGAGGCGACCGACGACGAGGGCGACGACGAGGGCGACGACGAGGCGGAGGGGACGACGCCGGACGACGCGAGCACGGCGGACGCGTCGCTCGACTCGGCGGGGGCTGCTGAGTCCGTTACCGTGATCGACGGGGAATCCGAGGGCGACGCCGACGGCGTGCCCGGAGCCCAGGCGTAAGGAGCGGTAGTGGTGGACACGGCCGGGCCGCCCCCGACGAAGGGCGCCACTCCCGGTGGCGTCAAGCCGGGCGCCAGCAAGCCCACGGGTGCGGCGCCGCCCTCCTCGGCAGCCCCCGCGACGGCGGACGCCGCGAAGGTGGGTGCTCCGTCCAGGTCGACCACCCCCTCCACGACCCGGTCTCCCGCCCCGAAGGCTCCGGTGCAGCAGCCGGTCCGGCCGGCCCCGGCCGTCGGCACCGTCCCGAC
>JANMMN010000051.1:0-14515 GCA_031373405.1 Actinomycetes bacterium | reverse complement strand
GTCCGTCGGAGGCTGGGGATCGTCCGTCGCGGGCAGCCCACCCGGCGCCGTACACAGACTCGACTCATGACGAAGGAAGCTCACGAGTTATGGCAAAGTTGATTGCTTTCAATGAGGAAGCCCGCCGCGGCCTCGAGCGGGGAATGAACACCCTCGCCGACGCGGTGAAGGTGACCCTCGGCCCGAAGGGCCGCAACGTCGTCCTGGAGAAGAAGTGGGGCGCCCCCACGATCACCAACGACGGCGTCTCCATCGCCAAGGAGATCGAGCTCGAGGACCCCTACGAGAAGATCGGTGCCGAGCTCGTCAAGGAGGTCGCCAAGAAGACCGATGACGTCGCCGGCGACGGCACCACGACCGCCACCGTGCTCGCCCAGGCGCTGGTGCGCGAGGGTCTGCGCAACGTCGCGGCCGGCGCGAACCCGATGGCGCTCAAGCGCGGCATCGAGAAGGCCGTCGAGGCCGTGAGCGCACAGCTGCTGCTCATGGCCAAGGAGGTCGAGACCAAGGAGCAGATCGCTGCGACCGCGTCCATCTCCGCCGCTGACCCCATGATCGGCGAGATCATCGCCGAGGCGATGGACAAGGTCGGCAAGGAAGGCGTCATCACCGTCGAGGAGAGCAACACCTTCGGTCTCGAGCTCGAGCTCACCGAGGGCATGCGCTTCGACAAGGGCTACATCTCGGGCTACTTCGTGACCGACACCGAGCGCATGGAGGCGGTGCTCGAGGACGCCTACGTCCTCGTCGTCAACTCCAAGATCTCCGGCGTCAAGGACCTGCTGCCGATCCTCGAGAAGGTCATGGCGTCCGGCAAGCCGCTCGCGATCATCGCCGAGGACGTCGAGGGTGAGGCGCTCTCCACCCTCGTCGTCAACAAGATCCGCGGCACGTTCCGCTCGGTCGCCGTCAAGGCACCGGGTTTCGGCGACCGCCGCAAGGCCATGCTTCAGGACATCGCGATCCTCACCGGTGGCCAGGTCATCTCCGAAGAGGTCGGTCTCAAGCTCGACACGGTGGGCCTCGAGCTCCTCGGTCGCGCTCGCAAGATCGTCGTCACGAAGGACGAGACCACGGTCGTCGAGGGTGCGGGTGACCCCGACCAGATCGCCGGCCGGGTCAACCAGATCCGTGCCGAGATCGAGAAGTCGGACTCCGACTACGACCGCGAGAAGCTCCAGGAGCGCCTCGCCAAGCTCGCCGGCGGCGTCGCCGTCATCAAGGCGGGTGCGGCCACCGAGGTCGAGCTCAAGGAGCGCAAGCACCGGATCGAGGACGCCGTCCGCAACGCCAAGGCGGCCGTCGAGGAGGGCATCGTCGCCGGCGGCGGCGTGGCCCTCATCCAGGCGAGCGAGGCGGCCTTCGCCACGCTCGAGCTCGAGGGTGACGAGGCCACCGGCGCGAACATCGTCCGCGTCGCCATGGAGGCACCGCTCAAGCAGATCGCGATCAACGCCGGCCTCGAGGGCGGCGTCGTGGCGGAGAAGGTGCGCAACCTCGAGCCGGGTTGGGGCCTCAACGCCGCCACCGGCGAGTACGTCGACCTCATCAAGGCCGGGATCATCGATCCCGCCAAGGTGACGCGCTCCGCGCTGCTCAACGCAGCCTCGATCGCGGCACTATTCCTCACCACCGAGGCGGTCATCGCCGACAAGCCGGAGAAGGCCGCTGCCCCTGGCGGCGGCGACGGCGGCATGGGCGGCATGGACTTCTAGTCCGACCGCACGACCGCACGACCAGCACGACCAGCACGTGAGGAAGGCCCGGGACCACAGCGGTCCCGGGCCTTCCTCCGTCTCAGCAGACCCCGCTCGACGGCGCCGTCGACCTCCTAGGGAAGTCGCTGGCGTTGTTGTCGGATGGAGCGGGCGGCTGACCGGTAACACCACCAGTGACGCGCAGGGCGGGAGGCCGTCGGACATGGCGACGCCCCCGGAGAGTGGTGCTCCAGGGGCGTCGCCGAGGTGGATCAGAAGCGCGGCAGGAGGTGCTTGACGCGGATCGGGTTGTGCCCGGTCGCGGCGAAGAACGCGGCACGCGCGCTCGTGATCGCCGAGTGGTACGCCGTACGCGCGGCGCTCATCGACGTGGTGCGAGCGGTCTTCGCGTCGATGACCGCCGGGGTCGACTCGAAGGTCGTGCGGGCGGCGGCGACCGCGGCCTCGAAGGCAGTCTCAGCCGCGGCGTCCTTGGCGCTGGTGCTCCAGGTGGCGAACGCGGTGTTGATGCTGGCGCGCAGTGCGGCGTGCGACGGCGCGACGGCTGCCTTGAACGTGGCACCGGCGACCTTGCGGGCAGCCCTGAAGTCGACCTGGGCCTGGCGGACGTCGGTGCGGAACTTCGCCCGGGCGACCGCCTCAGCGGCGCTCGTCGTGGCCGTGTCGTACTTCGTGAACGCAGCGTCGATCGCGATGAAGTACGCCGTCTGCGCAGCGTCGACCGCGTTGGCACGGGTCGTCGACGGTCCGGCGACGGCGAGCGCGAACGCCTGGTTGGCGGCGAGGATCAACGACGCGTCGGTGCTGGTGCGCACGACGGCAACACGGTCGAGCTTGGCCTGGATCACGTTCGGGTCGTTCTTGAAGGTCGTGTTCGCCAGGCGGACGGCGCTGCGATAGGCCGACTTCGCCTTCTTGAGGTCGACGCGGAGCTGCTGGCGGGCACCCTTCTCGGCCGGGTTGCTCGAGGAGTGCCACGCCTTGCTGCTGGTGCGCTGCCCGCTGTCGTTCGCGGAGGCAGGCCCGGCCATCGGGACGGCCAGGGCCAGGGAGAGGCCGGCGACGACACCGACGAGGCTGGTGCGGCGGATGGTGGTGCGCATGGGATCCTCCAGGATCATCCCGTGACCGCGGTGGTCACGTGTGTTTCTGGTCTTCACTCACCATCGGCGGCTGACCCGACCGGCACAAGCCAGATCAGCCGTTTGGCGCCATCCAGCCCCGATTCTGGCGTGCCCTTGGCCGTTTCTTGGCACAACGCTGATGTGTGCGGACCCGGGTGCCTTCCCTCGCTCACCCGTCCGGACCAGCGGTCCGAGCCCGTCCGGCCCGCCCGCCGCGCTCTGAGAGCATGCAGGGATGGAGCTCATCGTCCCTGCCCGCCCGTATCTCGACGGCTATCTGGCTGCGCTCCGACGCGAGTGGTCGCCGACCACGACGAACCCGGACTTCTGGCGGGGAGAGCTCGAGCGGGTGGAGTCCGACCCGGACACCGCCCTCGCCCAGTTCGCCCAGGTCGACCCCGGCGGTCGCACCGTCACGCAGCCCGACGGCTCCGAGGTCCCGCGTATCCCCGGCGTCACGCGCTGGATGTGGGACGGCGAGTTCTGCGGCGCGACCAACCTGCGCTGGCTGCCGGGGACCGCCGAGCTCCCCGTGCACGTGCTCGGCCACATCGGATACTCCGTCGTGCCGTGGAAGCAGCGCCGGGGTTACGCCACGCAGGCGCTCGGCGGGATGCTCGCGCTCGCTCGCGAGCACGGGCTGCCGTACGTCGAGATCACGACGCAGCCCGACAACGTCGCCTCGCAGAAGGTGATCGAGGCCAACGCCGGGATCTCGCTCGGCGATTTCGTGGAGCCGCCAGGCCACGGCGGTCACGTCGGGGTGAAGTACCGCATCGACCTGACCTGAGCTCCGGTCGCCAGCCGAGCGAGGGACGTGCTGGGATGAGGGCTCACCCCTCGTCGCACCAGGAGACCCGCATGCCCGCCACCCGTGACCTCACCAACACCGTCGTCGCCATCACCGGAGCCACCGCGGGCATCGGGCGCGAGACCGCGCGCCAGCTCGTCGGCGAGGGCGCCAAGGTCGCGCTCGGCGGACGCCGCCAGGAGCGGCTCGACGAGCTGGTGTCCGAGCTCGGCGCCGACAACGCCGTCGGCATCGCGATGGACGTGCGCTCCCCGTCCGACAACGCGCGGCTCGTCGCGGCGGCCGTCGAGACGTGGGGCCGGCTCGACTCCGTCGTACCCAATGCCGGGATCGGGATGTACGGCGGCATCCTGGACCAGACCGATGACGAGCTCGCGCTGATGATGGACACCAACTACGCGGGAACCGTCTGGTCGGTGCGCGCAGCGCTGCCCGCCATGCTCGAGACCGGCGGCGGCGACATCGTCATCGTGTCCAGCGTCGCGGGCTTCCGCGGCGGTCCCGACGAGGCGGTCTACGCCGGCACCAAGCACGCGCAGGTGGGCCTGGCGGGCTCGCTCGACCGCGAGCTGCGCGAGCAGGGCGTGCGCGTCACGCTGATCTGCCCGGCCGGCACCGCGACCGAGTTCGCTGTCGGCGCCGGACGCACCGAGGACGACCCGCGCTTCGGGGAGTGGCTCACGCCGGGGGATGTCGCTGCCGCGGTGGTCGCGACCCTCAAGCAGCCCCGCACGCTGCGCACCGCCATCTGGACGCTCTGGTCGATGGGTCAGGGCAGCTGACCCATCGACATGGTCGTGTCGGCCCCAGCCATGCCGCGGGCGGGGTACGACGCTAGCGTCGCGACTCGTGACGGACGAGGTGAGCACGGCGACGCCGGCTGCCGGTGAACGGCGCGTCACCGCGCTCGAGCTCTTCTTCGACCTGGTGTTCGTCTTCGCCCTCACCCAGGTCACGGCTCTGATGGCCGCCGACCCGACCTGGCTCGGGCTCCTGCGCGGCATGGCCGTGCTCACCGTGCTCTGGTGGGCCTGGGTCGCGTACGCCTGGATCGGCACGACGACCGACGCCGACGACGGTATCGCGCGCATGGTGCTGCTCGTCGCGATGGGTGCGATGTTCCTGACCGCGCTCGCTGCACCAGAGGCGTTCGGTCAGTACGGCGTGCTCTTCGGGGTCACGTACTTCGGCGTGCGCCTGCTGCACGTGATCATGTTTCGTGTCGTGGGGCGGACGCTGCCCGAGGTCGGGGCCGCGGTCGCGCGGCTGGCGCCCGGCCTGCTGGCCGGCTCTGCCTTGATCCTCGTCGCCGGGTTCCTCGAGCCGGGTTGGCCGCGCGCGCTGCTGTGGGGCATCGCGGTGATGATCGACGTGGGGTCCCCACTCGTCGTCGGCACCGAGGGCTTTCAGCTCGACCCGAAGCACTTCTCCGAGCGGCACGGTCTCGTCGTCATCATCGCCCTCGGTGAGTCGCTCGTGGCTCTCGGGGTGGGGGTCTCCGCCGAGGTGCTCGACGCGCGGATCGTGGTCGCGGTGGTGCTCGGGTTCACCGCTGTGGCCTGCCTGTGGTGGCTCTACTTCGACCTCGTCGCCGTCGCCGCCGAGCACCGGTTCGTGCGCGCTGCCGTCGCCGAGCGCAACAACATCGCGCGCGACTCCTACAACTACTTCCACCTGCCGATGGTCGCCGGCATCGTGCTGCTCGCCCTCGGGCTCAAGAAGGTCTTCATCGACCTCGACTCGCCGCTCAAGGTGGTCGTCTCGTTCGCCCTCTTCGGTGGGGTGGCGCTCTACCTGCTCGGGCACCTGGCCTTCCGCTACCGCCTCGCCCGGACGTGGCACGGGGCACGCGCGGTCGTCCTCGTGCTGCTGCTCACCCTCGTCCCGCTCGGTCCGGCGGTGCCGGCGTGGGTGAGCCTCGTGGTGCTCACGAGCCTGCTGCTCGGCCTCGTCGCCTACGAGTCACTGCACCTGCGCGAGGAACGTCGGACGATCAGGGCCACCCGCCACTGACACCGCCCGCTCGACACCGGGGCGTGTCGCGGGTGGGCACGGCACCGAGCGACGGTGCCTACGGTCAGGGAGAGGGGGTGGGGTCGATGTTGCCGTGGAGGACGTCGTCGGCGTCGACGATGCGGTAGGCGTAGCCCTGCTCGGCCAGGAAGCGCTGGCGGTGCGCGGCGAAGTCGGCGTCGACGGTGTCGCGCGAGACCACGGCGTAGAACCGCGCCGTACGCCCGTCGGCCTTCGGGCGCAGCACGCGACCGAGTCGCTGCGCCTCCTCCTGCCGCGAGCCGAACGAGCCCGAGATCTGGATCGCGACGCCGGCGTCGGGCAGGTCGATCGAGAAGTTGGCGACCTTCGACACGACGAGCACGCGCACCTCACCGGTGCGGAACGCCTCGAAGAGCCGTTCGCGCTCCTTCACCGGCGTCTCGCCGGTGATGATCGGCGCGTCGAGCCGCTCTCCCATCTCGTGCAGCTGGTCGAGGTACTGCCCGATCACGAGGATGTGCTCCTCCGGATGCCGGGCGATGAGTGCCTCGACGACGCGGAACTTGCGATCCGTGGACGCCGCGAGGCGGTAGCGCTCCTCGGGCTCCGCGGTGGCGTAGACGAGCCGCTCGCGGTCGTCGAGGGTCACCCGCACCTCGACGCAGTCGGCCGGTGCGATGTAGCCCTGCGCCTCGATGTCCTTCCAGGGCGCGTCGTACCTCTTGGGACCGATCAGGGAGAACACGTCGCCCTCGCGGCCGTCCTCGCGCACGAGCGTCGCGGTCAGCCCGAGCCGACGGCGCGACTGGATGTCGGCCGTGAACCGGAAGATCGGCGCCGGCAGCAGGTGCACCTCGTCGTAGAGGATCAGCCCCCAGTCGCGCGAGTCGAAGAGCTCGAGGTGCTGGTAGACGCCCTTGCGACGCGTCGTCATCACCTGGTACGTCGCGATCGTCACCGGCCGGATGTCCTTGATGGTGCCGGAGTACTCACCGATCTCGGCGTCCGTGAGAGTCGTGCGCTTGAGCAGCTCGGCCCGCCACTGTCGTGCCGACACGGTGTTGGTCACGAGGATCAGCGTCGTCGCACCGGCCATCGCCATCGCGGCAGCGCCGACGATCGTCTTTCCAGCGCCGCAGGGGAGCACCACCACGCCCGAGCCGCCGTGCCAGAAGCCTTCGGCCGCCTCGCGCTGGTAGCCGCGCAGCTCCCAGCCCTCCTCGCGCAGCGCGATCGCGTGCGCCTCGCCGTCGACGTAGCCGGCGAAGTCCTCCGCCGGCCAGCCCAGCTTGAGCAGCACCTGCTTGAGGTGGCCGCGCTCGGACGGGTGCACGATCACCGTGTCCGGGTCGATGCGCGTGCCGACCAGCGGCTCGATCTTCTTGCTGCGCAGCACCTCCTCGAGCACCGCACGGTCGGACGCATGGAGAACGAGCCCGTGGGCCGGGTCCATCTGCAGCTGGAGTCGGCCGTAGCGCCCCATCGTGTCGGCGACGTCGACGAGGAGCGCGTGCGGGACGGCGTAGCGCGAGTAGCGCAGCAGGATGTCGACGACGCCCTCGGCGTCGTGCCCGGCCGCACGCGCGTTCCAGAGGCCGAGGGGGGTGAGCCGGTAGGTGTGGATGTGCTCGGGCGCCCGCTCCAGCTCGGCGAAGGGCGCGATCGCGTGCCGGCACTCCGCGGAGAGCGGGTGGTCGATCTCGAGGAGGAGGGTCTTGTCGCTCTGCACGATCAGGGGGCCTTCGGTCATCCGTCGATCCTCCCACCCCGTGGAGATGCGGGCGAACGGCGGCGTGATGCCGGGAGCGAACACGGCGTTCACCGCGGGGCCCTACGGTGTCGGGGTGAGCACGGACCCACCCGATTCTCTTCCCCGGACCGCTGCCGGGCACGATGCCGCCCGCGCGGGCGAGCGCGCCGGGGTCGAGGTGCGGGCGCTGCACACGCACGCCGAGCTCACTGACGCACGAGGGATCTGGGACGCGGTCTGGCCGACCTTCCCGGGCGCCACGGAGATCACCGGCAACCTGCTGCGCGCGATGGAGCACGCCGGTGGCTACGTCGGGGGCGCGTACGAAGGCGACCGCATGATCGGCTCGTGCCTCGCCTTCGTCGGTCGCACTCGCGGTGCGCACGGCTGGCACACGCATCTGCACTCGCACGTCGCGGCCGCGCTCCCCGGCTTCGCCGACCGTGGGGTCGGCACGGCGCTCAAGCTGCACCAGCGCGCCTGGGCGCTCGAGCACGAGATCGACCGCATCGTCTGGACCTTCGACCCCTTGGTCCGGCGCAACGCGCGGCTCAACCTGGTGAAGCTCGGCGGAGTCGGCGTGGAGTACCTCGTCAACTTCTACGGCGAGATGGACGACGCGCTCAACGTGGGAGACGAGAGCGACCGCATCCTGCTGCAGTGGGACCTCGCCTCCGACCGCGTCGCCGACGCGTTGTCGCACACGTCGCCCATGCGCTCGCGCGCCGAGTGGCTCGCCCTCGGCGCCACCGACGCGCTCGTCGAGACCGAGGACGGCCCGCGGCGCCGCGACGCGAGCTCACCGGTGCTCCTCGTCGCCCTGCCCGACGACATCGTCGACATCCGGCGCGTCGACCTCTCACTCGCCAAGGTCTGGCGCCGTCAGGTGCGCGCCGTGCTGGAGCCGGTCGTCGGCTCGGGGGGTCGGGTCGTCGGACTCAGCACCGAAGGTCACTACGTCGTGGAGGTCGGCTCGTGAGGATCGCCCAGATCGTCGCTCACCGGTGCGCGCTGCCGCTCGTGCGCCCGTTCCGCACGTCGTTCGGCACGGAGCACACCAAGGACGTGCTGATCCTCGAGGTCACCATGGACGACGGCACGGTCGGCTGGGGTGAGTCGGTGACCGCGCCGGATCCGTTGTACAGCCACGAGTTCAACGACGCAGCGCTGCTGGTGTGGAAGGACTTCCTCATCCCGCGCGTCGTCGGTCGCGACCTGACGGCCGAGGAGGTGCCGGCCCTGCTGTTGCCGGTGCGGGGTCACCCGATGGCGCGCGGTGCGCTCGAGCTAGCCATCCTCGATGCTCAGCTGCGGGGGTCCGGTCAGAGCCTTGCGGCGTACTTCGGATCGACGCGCAGCGAGATCCCGTGCGGCGTCTCGACCGGCATCCCCGCCGACGACTCCCTCGACACGCTCATGGCCGAGGTCGAGGGCTACGTCGACGCCGGATACAAGCGCGTCAAGCTCAAGATCCAGCCGGGGTGGGACGTCGTGCCCACGCGCCTCGTGCGCGAGCGCTGGCCCGACATGCCGCTGCAGGTCGATGCCAACCAGGCATACAGCCGCCACGACATCGAGCACCTCGTGCAGCTCGACGAGCTCGACCTGCTCCTCATCGAGCAGCCGATCCACGAGGAGGACTACCTCGGGCACAAGATGCTCGCCGAGCGCATGCGTACGCCGATGTGCCTCGACGAGTCGGTGCTCTCGGTCGACAATGCCGAGTCGCTCATCGACTACGGCGCGTGCGAGATCGTCAACATCAAGGCGGGTCGCGTCGGCGGCTATCTCAGCGCGAAGGCGGTCCACGACATGGCGCTCCGGCGCGGCATCCCGGTGTGGTGCGGCGGGATGGTCGAGACCGGTCTGGGTCGCGCGGCCAACGTGGCGCTCGCGTCGCTGCCCGGCTTCACCCTCCCCGGTGACACCAGCGCCTCGGACCGCTTCTTCTCCCAGGACCTCACCGAGCCGTTCACGATGCACGACGGGATGATGAGTGTCCCCACGGGGCCGGGCCTCGGCGTCGCACCGATCCCGGAGGTGTTCGCCGAGCTCCGGGTGTCGGGCGTGGTGCTCTACGACGCCTCGGCCCGTGGCTGAGCGAGGTCGCGGCCCCTCGTCGCCGTCGACCGACGGGTCGGTCCGCGACGAGGACTGGGACAGCCGCGACCTCAGCGGCCAGGTGTTCAGCCGCGTCGAATTCCTCGACGTCGACCTCACCGAGGTGGTGGCGTCGGGCGCGACGTTCGAGGACTGCGTCTTCCGGGGCTGCACGTTCAACTGTGCGACGTTCACGGAGACGGCGTTCACCAACTGCACCTTCCGGCGCTGCAACTTCTTCCAGGTCTCCTTCACCCGCTGCAAGCTCGTCGGCAGCTCCTTCGACGCGTGCCGTTTCGACTCGCTCAAGGTCGAGGCCGGCGACTGGTCGTTCGTCGGGCTGCCGGACGCCGACCTGCGCACGGCCAGCTTCGACGGTGCACGGATGCGGGAGGCCGACCTCTCCGGTGCGCGTTGCGCCGGTGCGCGACTCACCAGGCTCGACCTCTCGGGGGCGGCGCTGCACGTCGTCGACCTCACCGGCTGCGACCTGCGCGGCACGGACCTGTCCTCGCTCGAGCTCGAGTCGGCGAAGGTGCGCGGCGCGATCGTGACCTGGGAGCAGGCGACGGTGCTCGTCGCGCTGCTCGGATTCGACGTACGCGCCGAGTAGCGGACGACACCGTCCGGGGGCACTGTCTCCTGCGCCACATCGCACCGGCTCGCGGCGCGTCCGGCGTTCCGAGGTGCCTAGCGTGGAGGTAACCCCCTGGGAGGTTCTCCATGCGCTCCGTCATCGTCTACGAGTCCATGTTCGGCAACACCCGCGCCATCGCCGACGCGATCGCCTCGACGCTGGCCGAGGCCGGTGAGGTCGTCGTCGTACCCGTCGCGCACGCGACGCCCGACGTCCTCGACGGCATCGACCTGCTCGTCGTCGGCGGTCCGACCCACGCCCACTCCATGACCAGCGCGCAGACGCGCAAGGGTGCCCCGGCGTACGTCGAGAAGTCGGACGGCGACCTGCACCTCGAGCCCGACCACGAGGGCCCCGGACTGCGCGACTGGTTCCAGGCTCTGCCGTCGACACCGGTCGCAGCTGCCGCGTTCGACACCCGGGTCGACGTCTCGCCAGTGCTCAGCGGTCGTGCGTCCAAGGGCATCGCCTCGCGGCTGCGCAAGCACGGCTGCCGTCTGGTCGCGGAGCCGGAGAGCTTCCTCGTCGACAAGGCCAACCACCTGCGACCGGACGAGACCGAGCGAGCGCGGGCCTGGGCCGCCACCCTCATCGCGAGCTGATCCAGCCTCGTGGAGCCGGGGTCGCGTCGCGTCAGCGACCGATGGCGACCGTCCGGGCTCCGGATCAGCTCGGGACGGGGCGCAGGAGGGTGCTGCGCTCAGCGTGCAACTTCGGCCACTCCGGTGATGCGGGCCACGGTGAACGTGCGGACCTCGGCCGTGCGCAGGTCGTAGGCCGTGAGGAACCCGCCCTCGAGCCGCAGCGGCTCGACGACCCGCTCGGTGGTGGTGCCGGTGGAGTCGGCGTAGCCGATCCAGATGGCCCGCTGCGCGTCGAGCGCGGTACGCAGCGCACCCATCGTGTCGCTCGACGACGAGCGGGGCAGCCGGCCGCTGCCCATCCCGTCGGGCATCGAGGGCGGCCGGTTCGCGGAGGCGGTCTCCCCGGCGCGCAGCGCACGTACCGCTGCCGCGAGCAGCGCCGCGGTCGGCGCCGGGGGTTCGACCGACAGCCGGGGCGGGCGCGGGCGGGGAGCCGTACGCCGGGCGTCGGGGCGGCGGACGACGACAGCCCCGTCGGAGTTCTCGGCACTGGGGGAGTAGCCGGCGACGCGCAGCCGGTCGAGCACGACGTCGAGCGGTGACTGCGCGGCGATCACGGTGTCGGCCAGGCGCATCAGGCGCAGCCCTGCGAGGCGCCGGTCGGCGAGCACCTCGGACACGGTCGCCGGGTCGTCGCAGCGCACGTACGCCGTGGCCAGTCCGACGCGCAACGCGCCGTGGCGGCGCGCGACATCGAGGACGAGGTACTCGAGCGGTTGCGGGACGGGCGTGCGCGATCGCGACGAGAGCAGGGCGAGGATGTCCGTGGCCGAGCGCCCGGCGTCAAGAGCGCGGCGCAGCGAGGAGTCGCTGAAGCGGTAGACGGTCGCGCCCCCCGTCGACTCGATGTCGGCGAGCAGGCTCATCTCGCGGGCGAGCTGACCGTCGAGCGGTCCCGGGGCGACGGCGGTGAGGTCGGCCTGGATCAGCACGTGGTCGAGCGGCGCGGGCAGCACCGAGTCGAGCGAGCGCACGACCTCGCTCGGCACGGGGCTGCGCCCGGGCATACGGGCGGCGACCCGCGCCTCGGCTGCGCCTTCCTCGGTCGAGGTCGAGGCGAGCAGCGCACGCCCGTGCGCCGAGAGTGCGCCCAGCCCGGTGACGCCGAGGCGCTCGGCCTCTCCGGGGATCGACTCGACGATCGAGGTCCAGAGCGGGGAGTTGCGCCGGGGCCGACGCCACCGCAGCCGGTCGACGAGCGAGGTGTGCGACGGCGACTGCCCCGGCTCCAGCTCGACGAGCTCGTCGAGCAGCGCCCTGCGCGCCTCGGGGGCGAGTGCGCGATCGAGGTCGCGCGCGAGGGCGTTGACCCGCGAACCGGAGTCGTCGCGCCCCGCGATCAGCACGGGCGTCCGCGTCATGAGCAGCCACGCCTGGGTGAGCAGAGTCCAGCGTTCGGCGGTGGCCCGCAAGCGCCACGCGTCGTACGCCGGGGTCGGGCACCACACCTCGTCGACCTCGCCGTCGGCCGCGAGAAGCCCTGCGGCGTAGGCGATCTCGATGACGAGAGCGGCACCCTCCTCGTCGATGTCGAGAGCGGCCGCCGTGCGGGTGAGGTCGCGCACCGACAGGCCGCCGCTGCGCAGCACCGCCGGAGGCGCGCTCGACCACGCCTCGAGCAGGTCCTCGACGAGCCGAACCAACGTGAACGCCTGCTGACCGGCAGTCCGATCGACGAGCGCGGCAGACCGCTCGGTCGTGTCGACGTCCGGGGCCCGTGGGACGAGGTCGCGGACGAGCACTCCACCGCGCAGCGCGAGCGCGACCTCGCGGGGCACCACCACCGTGTCGCTCGTCAGTGGCTCGATCAGGTGGCGCGCGAGCAACCACTCGATCGGGGTGCCCGCGGTCGCGATCTCGACCGGGCGGTCGGCGCCGTCGACCCGCCCGACCGGTGGTCCCCACGCGAGCAGGTCGAGGACCTCACGGGAGGCCTCGGGAGCATCGGTGAGCATCCGCGCGACCGACGTCGGGTCCTCGGCGTACGGCGCCACTCCGCGGCGCGACTCGGCCATCGCCGGGCCGAGCCCCGCAGGGTAGGCACCCAGCGCCTCGCGCACCGGCCGCACGAGGTGCAGCTCGTCGTCGTCGCCCCACACCAGGCCGAGGGTGCGCAGCCGGTCGACGACCGGGCGCACCGACGCGGCATCCGTCTCGGGGAGCCCGGCCAGGAGGTCGGCGTACGACGCGGGGTCCGGCAGCCCACCGAGCGCGGTCACGATCTGGAGCACGAACGCATCGAGCCGGTCGAGTGCGCGCGCGGTCGACGGCCCGGTGGTCGCACGGGTCGCCAGCGCACCGAGGTCGGCCGGCACGGGATGCACGAGGTCGGGGCGGGCGGCGAGCAGGTCGGCGATCTGCTCGTCGCTGCGGGCCCGCAGGTCCTCGGCCAGCGAGCGCGGGCGCTGCGCGGCCGACGAGCGCCCGGAGGACGCCGTCGCGGCCGTGCGTTTCGTGGCCATCCGCCCAAATTTACGCGAGCGGCGTGCCCGGGGGCGAACCGAGCCCGGGGGAGCGCCCCATAGGGTCGCCCGTGTGACCCCTGTCGTCGGCTTCGACCTCGACATGACACTCGTCGACTCTGCCGACGCGATCGTCGACTCGGTCGCGCACACCGTCCGGCGCTACGGCGTCGAGATCGACGAGCGGGCGGTCCGGGCGAGCGTCGGGTTGCCGCTCGACCGGGTCTTCCCCGACTACATCCCCGAGGTCGCGTACGCCGAGGCGCTCGAGGTCTACCGCGCCCGCTACCTCTCCCACGGCCTGGCCATGCAGTCGCTGCTCCCGGGTGCGCGTGAGGCGCTCGAGCTCACGACGTCCGCGGGCTACCGCATCGCGGTGATCAGCGCCAAGAAGGACACCCACGTGCGTGCGGTGCTGGAGGCGGTCGACCTTGACGGCTTCGTCGCCGACGTGGTGGGTGAGCGCTTCGCCGAGACGAAGGCCGACGCCCTGCGCGATCTCGGAGCGCTCGTCTACGTCGGTGACCACGTGGGCGACATCACCGGGGCGCGCGGCGCGGGTGCTCTCGCGGTGGGTGTCGCCACCGGTCCCACGAGTGCCGCGGAGCTGGCGGCGGCCGGCGCCGACATCGTGCTCGACGACCTCACCGCATATCCCGATTTCTGGCAGCAGTGGCAGGAGACCCAGGTATGAAGATCCTCATGGTCGGTGGCACGCGTTTCGTCGGGCGTCACATCGTCGAGGCGGCTCTGCACCACGGGCACGACGTCACGCTGGTGCACCGCACCGCGACCGAGCTGTTTCCCGAGGCCGAGCACCTGCTGCTCGACCGTGACGGTGACCTCTCGGTGCTCGATGAGCGTGACTTCGACGCAACCATCGATGCGTCGGCGTACTTCCCGCGCCAGGTGCGCGCGCTCGCCACGGCGCTCGGCGGCCGCGGCGGGCACTACGTCCTCATCTCGTCGGTGTCGGCGTACGACATCCCCGCGGGTCCCGGGTACGACGAGTCCTCGCCGCTGCTGCCGCCCGCGGCCGACGACGTCGACAGCATCACCGACGAGACCTACGGCCCGCTCAAGGTCTCGTGCGAGCTGGCGGCGACCGAGCTGTTCGGCGACGCGACGACGATCGTGCGTCCGACGTACGTCATCGGGCCGTGGGACTACACGCGGCGCTTCACCTCGTGGGTCGAGCGGATCGCCGAGGGCGGCGAGGTGCACGGGCCGGGGAGCCCGGGTGACCCGGCGCAGGTGATCGACGGTCGCGACAT
>JANMMN010000039.1:0-4601 GCA_031373405.1 Actinomycetes bacterium | reverse complement strand
GGACGCTGACCGACCCGATGAGCTACCACCGACTCGTGTTGCAGCGCGGCTGGAGCCACGAGGACTACGCCGCGTGGCTCGGCACCGCGCTGCACGACGCGCTCTGCCGCCGCTAAGTTCGGCGGCACGGTGGGAACCGCGGTCGGCATCCGGTGCGCTCCAACGCCAGCGACACCAGGCTGGCGTGCTCCGTGTCAGGTGAGGAACTCGAACTGCCCGGGCGCAGGCCACGCGCCCGCGTGATGCCTGCGGACAAGCGCAGCGGCGATGCTGCCCGTCCGCGTCGACGTCATGGGGAACGTCTTGCTGCTCAGGAGCAGCATCCCTGGGTGCGTCCGCCCCTGCGCGGCCCAGGTGTTGCTCAAGGGCACGAAGTCTCGGATGTTGTCCGTGACCAGAATCCGTCCCTGAGCGGCCGCCAGCTCGAGCACCTCGGCATCGGGGGTCCCCCTCGATCCCGGGTCGGCGCTGATCCCCGCCGTGTCGCACCCCGCGGCGTTCACGGCCGCCGCCAGCGAGGGCGGGAGCATCTCATCGAGCAGCAGCACGTCAGACGCCCAGCAGCGACCTGCGCCGTTCCACGGACTGCTCGAGGGACTCCTCAACCGCGTCGGCCTCGTTGATCAGGGCGTCGACCTCAGCCGGGTAGTCGCTGTAGTAGGCAACGGCCACGTCGATCGCGCGACGGGCGAGCCCGGTGTTGTCCGCCACGAGGGTGAGCACGTCGGGACCGGTCAGGTCGGGCGCGCCGGTCCGAGCGGACGTGATCGCGCGGATGACTTCCCAGACGTCAGGACCTCCGACCAGGACCGCCCGCCGGCCCGCGGCGCCCTCCCGGAACAGCACGCCGGGATGGGCGTCCATCCGCAGGCCCTCCTCGACGAGCAGCGCTGCGGCACCCGAGTGCGACAAGCCGGCATGCCGGGCCGCGAACGCCGCCAGGTGAGCATCGGTCGACGGCTCGAATCGGACAGAACGAGGGGAAGCCATACACTACATTGTAGGCGACTGTAGTCGCCAGTCAAGTGGGACGGACCTCAGGTGAGGGAGGGGTCGCGCAGCGAGACGGTGAGGGACTCCATCGCGAGCAGCGGCGCGACGTTGGCTTCGAGGAGGTGCCGCGTGCGCTCGAGCGCGTCGACGCGACGCAGGGTGTCCTCGGGAGCGGCCTCGGCCGCGCAGCGCTCGAGCTGGGGGCGCATCTCGTCGTTGACGAGGTCGGAGGCCGCGCCCAGCTGGAGCACGAGCACATCGCGGTAGAACGCGATGAGGTCGACGATCGCCCGGTCGAGCTGGTCGCGTACGACGCGGCGACGACGGCGTTTCTGCTGATCCTCGAGCGCCTTCACCGCACCCTTCGCGCGGCGCTCGACGGTGCCGAGCCCGCGGCCCTCCCCGCCCTCGCCGTACGCCTGGCGCAGCGCGCGCATCTCACCCTCGTCGAGCGGGTCGCAGATCGAGGACGCGTCCTCCGCGACGGTCGCGACGAGGTCGGCCGCGAGCGCCAGGCACGAGCCGAGGTCGCCGACCTGCGTGGGGATGCGCAGCACGTCCTGACGACGCAGCCGCGCCGACTCGTCGGTGGCGAGCGCCCGAGCCCGACCGATGTGCCCCTGCGCAGCGCGGGCCGCGAACGAGGCCATCGCGGGATCCACGCCGAACACGTCGGAGAGCGCCAGCGCGACCTCGGCGGTCGAGGGGGTCGCGAGCATGAGGTGCCGACAGCGCGAGCGGATCGTGGGCAGGACGTCTTCGGTGCTCGGCGCGCACAGGATCCACACCGTGCCGGGGGTGGGCTCCTCGATGCTCTTGAGCAGGGCGTTGGCGCTCTCCGCGTTGAGGCGGTCGGCGTCCTCGAGGACGAAGACGTGCCAGGGGGCGCGCGACGGCGAGAGGGCCGAGCGGCGCACCAGCTCGTGCGTCTCCGCGATCGTGTAGGTGACCCCCTCGGGCACGACGTGCTCGACATCGGCGTGCGCGGAGTGCTTCACCGCGACGCACTCGGCACAGCGCCCGCACCCGCCCTCGGGGCACACGAGTGCCGCCGCGAACGCCAGCGCCGCGGTGCTGCGCCCCGACCCGGGCGGGCCGGTGATGAGCCAGGCGTGCGTCATGGCGGCGGAGGCACGGCCGGCGCGTGCGTCGGGGGCATCGTCGGCGGCCGCACGGAGCTGGGCGGCCGCATGCTCCTGACCGACCAGCTCGGTGAAGACGTCCATCACGCCCGCACCCGGTCACCGAGCAGCGCGGTGACCCGCTCGAGGACTCGGGCGGAGAGGGCGTCACGGTCCTCGTGCGCCGCGAGCACCAGGTAGCGGTCGGGATCCCCGGAGGCCAGCGCCCGGAACGCCTGGACGACGGCCGCGTGGAACTCCTCGGGCTCGCTCTCGAGCCGGTCCGGCGCCGAGTCGATCCTGGCCAGCCCGGCACCGGCGTCGACGTCGAGCAGCACCGTGAGGTCGGGCAGCAGCGAGCGCGTCGCCCACAGGTTGATCTCACCGACGACGTCCGGCCCGAGGGCGCGCGCCACCCCCTGGTAGGCGATCGAGGAGTCGACGTAGCGGTCGGTGATGACGACCGCCCCGCGCGCCAGCGCGGGCCGCACGAGTCGAGCGACGTGCTCGGCACGGGACGCGGCGTACAGCAGCGCCTCGGCGCGCGGATCGAGACCGGCGTACGCCGGGGTCAGGACCACCTCGCGGATCGCCTCGGCCGCGGGCGTGCCGCCCGGCACGCGGGTGAGCACGACCTCGCACCCCAACGCGGTCAGCGAGGCCGCCAGCGCACGCGCCTGGGTCGACTTGCCCGCGCCGTCGCCGCCCTCGAACGCGACGAAGAGCCCGGGGGCGGTCGCCGACGTGGTGCTCACGGCCCGAACCCTACGACGCCGGACCCACACGCCCCGAGGCGGACGCGGACCCCAGCCAGGTGTGCGGGTTGCGGTCCCAGCACCAGCCGAGCCGCGGTGCGCCGTAGCTGGTCCAGATGGCAGGGACACGTTGGCTGCCGGGTTGCCTGCTCGCGAGCAGCGAGTAGGCGTTGCGCTCATCGAGGATCCTCGGGCTGTGCAGCAGCAGCGCGACACCCTCGTCGATGGTGAGCGGAGTGCGACCGCGCTCGCGCAGCAGGACCAGCGCACGCTCGGGCGTGACGTTGCGCAGGTCGTCGCCGGTGTCGACGTCGAGCAGGAGGTACGCCGGCGCCTCGGGCACCACGACCTCGCCGATCGTGCGGTAGTCGACCGGTGTCGTCGGCGTCATCTCGACCCGCCCGGGCCGACCCTTGCGCTCCGCCTCGGCCATGGCCGCGTCGAGAGAGACCCAGTCGCTGGTCACCACGAGCAGCACCGGCAGCGTGCCCGCTCCGGGTCGAGCCGACGCCTCCGCCCGGAGGGCAGCCTCGCGCAGTGCGGCGAGGGTCGCCCGGAGCCGGCGTACGCCGACACCCGCCCGGGTCGCGAGACCGAGGTCGAGCAGTCGGCGCACCTGCTGGTCGAAGGTCGGTGCCGCAGCCGTCGCGGTGGTGGTGCTCGTGACGCTCATGCGGCTCCCGTGCTCGCGCGGCCGAGCGCTGCACGCCCCGCCAGGTCGAGGCTCAACGACCGGCGCGACCCCGGTTGTTCCCGACGCGCCGGCAGCCGCTCGAGCTAGGCGTGTGGCTCCGCGGCGACCTGGGCCTTCTTCGCGGCCTTCTTGGCGGGGGTCTTCTTCGCGGAGGTCTTCTTCGCCGCGGCTCGCTTGGCCGGGGCCTTCTTGGCGGTCTTCTTCGCGGGGGCCTTCTTCGCGGCGCGCTTCTTCGGGGTCGGGTCCTTCGCGCGGCGCTCGGCGATCAGGTCCGCGGCGCGATCGATCGAGATGGTCGCCGGAACGTCGGCGCGGCGCAGCGAGGCGTTGGTCTCGCCGTCGGTGACGTACGGCCCGAAGCGGCCCTCCTTGAGCTGCACCTCGCGCTGCGTCGACGGGTCGACGCCCACCACGATCCCCGGCTTCGGTGCGGCGGCACCGCGGCGGCCCTTCGGCTGCGCGAGCAGCACGAGTGCCTCCTCGAGCGTCACCGTGAAGATCGACTCTTCGCCCGGCAGCGAGCGGGAGTCCTTCTCCTTGGTGATGTACGGGCCGTAGCGGCCGTTCTGCGCCGTGATGAGCACGCCGTCGGCCGGGTCGGTGCCGACCTCGCGCGGCAGCGACAGCAGCCGGACCGCGGTGTCGAGGTCGACCGTGTCGACGGCCATGTCCGCGAACAGCGACGCGGTGCGGGGCTTGGCCGACTTGGGCGCGCCCTCGGCCAGCAGCTCGGTGACGTACGGGCCGTAGCGACCCGTCTTGGCGATGACCTCGAGGCCGGTCTCCGGGTGGTTGCCCAGCGGATGGTCGCCCGAGGGCAGCGCCAGCAGCTCGGCGGCCTTCTCGGCGGTGAGCTCGTCGGGAGCGAGCTCGACGGGGACGTTGGCGCGCTCGCCCTCGCGCTCCACGTAGGCGCCGTAGCGCCCCACGCGCAGCACGATGTTCGAGTCCGCGATCGGGAACGACGACAGCTCGCGGGCGTCGATCTCACCGAGGTCGTTCACCAGCGGGTGCAGGCCGGCGAAGTCACGAGCCGCG
>JANMMN010000022.1:0-6380 GCA_031373405.1 Actinomycetes bacterium | reverse complement strand
CTTCGAGTTTGCGGACAAGTTCGTCTCGTTCGGTCTTGGTGGCATTTCGGATCGTCGCGGGTGTTTCGCCTTCGCTGTTCAGGCGACTCTCGCCGGTCTGAGCGCACTGGCCGCTGCGAGCCACCAGTCGGCCGCGCTGCTCAGCAACCTCTGGGTCCCTGGGCCTCCGGCCGCGGTCGTGCACGTGAGCATCCCCGGCCAGGCCGAACGCTGGTCGGTCGGTCTACGCGTCCACGGCTCGCACCTGCCGGAGGAGTTCGTCACGACTGTGGGCGGCGTACGAACGACGACGATCGCTCGCACCGCGGTCGACCTCGCACGAGGCCGATCCCTCCCGCAGGCCCTCGTCGCCGTCGACAGCGGTTTCCGGCGACTGGTGGAACTTCAGCGACCAGGCGCGTCCCGCGAGCTCCGCGAGCGTACGGTCCCGCCCTCCGTGCACACCCGCATCCGTGCGGAGCTCGAGTCAGCCTTCGCCGTGACGAGGTCGTGGCCGGGCACCCGCAATGTTCGTGCCGCCCTCGACCTCGTCGAACCCGCGAGCGAATCGGCCTTCGAGAGCTGGTCGCGTGGCTGGATCCTGGCGGTGGGGCTCCCGGTCCCCGTCGTGAACGCCGAGGTCGTGGGCCACTCGGGGAAGCCGTACTTCGGGGACTTCGTGTGGCGGTCCCAGCGACTCATCGGGGAGGCGGACGGCGTGGGGAAGTACGGCGTGACTCCCGGCGAGGTGCGTGCCGCCCTGAAGGCTGAGCGCGCTCGGCAGGCCGATCTCGAGGAGGCCGGCTGGCGTTTCGTGCGATGGACGACGGGGGAGCGCGGCACCCACGTCGTGGCCCGCATAGCCCGCGCCCTCTACCTGCCGCGAGTAACACCCCGAACCGACCTGTTGAAGTCGCGAACCGGTCGATTCGCGGTGTAACTCGGGGGCGGGGCGGGGAGAGGGTGGGGTGGGGGAGCGTGGGTGGGGCGGGTGCGCGAGGATCCTCGGGTGACCACACCGATGGATCAGAACCTGCTCGGTGGGCCTGCGCCCACGCTTCTCCCCGACGAGACGGAAGCCCGGCTCGCGCTCGAGGGCGGCCAGGATGCGTACGCCGTCGCCGCGGACCATCCGACCAGCAGCCTCGCCTGGGCGACGCTCGCCGACCGGACTCACGCCGAGGGACGCACGATCGAGTCCTACGCGTTCGCGCGAGTCGGCTATCACCGTGGGCTCGACCTGCTGCGCCGCAACGGCTGGAAGGGCCACGGCCCGGTGCCGTGGGAGCACGAGCCCAACCGTGGCTTCCTTCGTTGCCTCAATGCTCTTGCTCGCGCCGCGACCGCGATCGGCGAGGAGGACGAGGCCACGCGCTGCACGCTGTTCCTGCGCGAGTCCTCGGCCGCGGCGGCGGACGCGCTGGAAGGTCGCTGACACTCTCGTGACCCGTCCGCGCGTCGCCGTCATCGGCGGCGGAATCTCGGGGATCGCCTGCGCGCGCGTGCTCCACGGCGTCGACATCGACGTCGTGGTCTACGACCGCGGGCACGCGCTCGGTGGCCGGATGGCCACCCGCACCATGCGCGAGACCGGGCTCCCCTACGACGGTCGCGTCGTCGATGTGGGCGCGTCGTACCTCACGGCGAAGGATGCTCGTTTCCGCGCCGTCGTCGACGACTGGGTCGCCCGCGGGCTCGTCCGGGAGTGGACGCGCACGTTCGAGGTCGACGGTGAGGCGGCGAGCGCCACCGGCCCCGTGCGGTACGCCGCACCACGCGGCCTTCGCTCTCTCGTCGAGGATCTCGCCATCGACCTGCGTGCCGTGCTGAATCCGTGCGAGGTCTCGGTCGTGGTGCGCTCCGGCGACGGCGTCCTCGTCGACGACGAGCGGTTCGACGTCGCGGTGCTCGCGATGCCGGGACCGCAAGCGAGCGACCTCCTCGGCTACGACGAGCCGCTCGTGCGACTCCTCGCGACCGAGCGCTGGGATCCGGTGCTCGCTCTGGTCGCGGCGTACGACGAGCGCACCTGGACTCCCTTCGACGCGGTGTTCGTCAACGACTCCGCCGTGCTGTCCTTCGTCGCCGACGACGGACGACGACGCGGGGACGACGCGCCGGTGCTCGTGGCGCACTCGGGCCCGGTCCTCGCCGCACGACACCTCGATGACCCGCGCCAGGCGATCCCGCTCATGCTCGCCGCGCTCGCGGCCGTCATCGACGACCACACCGCGCCGACGTGGGTCGACGTACGCCGATGGTCGCTGGCCCGTCCACGCACGAGGCATGACGAGCCGTTCTCCTTCGACGGGGTGCTCGGCGCGTGCGGTGACGCGTGGGGCGAGGCGCCGCGGGTCGAGACGGCCTGGATCTCGGGCACCTCGCTCGGCCGCGAGATCGCGCACCGCCTCGCCGGCTGAGCCGCGGACGTACACGCTGCGCCGCCGACGCACACCCTGCGCCGCCGACGCAGACCCTGGCTAGTCGGCACGCCCTGGGCCGCCGCCACGAACCCAGGCCGCATGCCTCACGCCGTGGCCGCCCCCGAGGCCGCACGCCCCGTGAAGCACACCGAGGCCGCACGACCCACCCACGCGATCCGCCATCGCTGCGCGATGCTGAACGCCGGGTGCAGGCGCGCTCGTCATTGGTGAACGGCTCCTTACCGGATGGTCGCGCGGGGTGCCCCTGCCAGTCACCGGGGCTAGCCTCGGACCACCCGCACGAGGGCTGGTGCCCTCGCGGGCCCGATCCCGCATCTTGGAGGCCGGCGTCATGACGATCACGGCGTGGGACGCCGCGGGACTGGTCCGGCGCTTCGACGAGGTGCGCGCGCACACGGAGCAGCTGGCAGCACCGCTCTCGCCCGAGGACCAGACGGTGCAGTCGATGCCCGACGTGTCGCCGACGAAGTGGCACCGAGCGCACGTGACCTGGTTCTTCGAGACCTTCGTGCTCGCCGACCATGAGCGTTCGTTCCGGCCGTTCGAGCAGCAGTACTGGTTCCTGTTCAACAGCTACTACGAGTCGCTCGGACCCCGGTACTCGCGTCCCGATCGCGGACTGGTCACGAGGCCGGGAGCGCGCGAGGTGGGGACCTACCGAGGCAACGTCGACGCGCGCATCCGCGACCTGGTCGACTCCCTCGACGCCGGCACACTCGAGAAGCTCGCTCCGGTGCTCGAGCTCGGGTTCCATCACGAGCAGCAGCACCAGGAGCTGCTGCTCATCGACATCAAGCACGTCCTGTCCCGCAGTCCGCTGCGGCCGGTGTACGCCGGTCGCCCTTCCGCGCGGGTCGACACGGACACGCTCGGCTGGGTCGATGTCGAGGGGGGTCTCGTCGAGGTCGGCCACTCGGGCGACGGCTTCCGCTTCGACAACGAGGAGCCGCGACACCGCGCCTGGCTCGAGCCGTACCGGATCGCGGACCGGCTGGTCACCAACGGCGAGTGGCTGGAGTTCATGGCCGACGGCGGCTACCACCGGCACGAGCTCTGGCTCTCCGACGGCTGGGCCCGGGTGAACGCCGACGGCTGGCACGCGCCGCTCTACTGGACCGAGCTCGACGGCGTCTGGTTCGAGCACACGCTGCACGGCACCTGGCCGGTCAACCCGGGGATCCCTGTGAGCCATGTGAGCTTCTACGAGGCCGAGGCCTATGCCGCGTGGGCCGGCAAGAGGCTCCCGACCGAGGCGGAGTGGGAGCATGCGGTCACCACCGACGGCCAGCCGTCAGTCATGGCGGGCAACCTCGCCGACGGTGAGACGTTCCACCCGCGGGCCGCCGGTGCGTCCACCGGTCGGTTGCGACAGGTCTACGGCGACTGCTGGGAGTGGACGTCCTCGGCGTACCACCCCTACCCGGGCTTCCGCGCAGCCGAGGGAGCGATCGGGGAGTACAACGGCAAGTTCATGTCCAACCAGATGGTGCTCCGCGGTGGGTGCGCGCTCACGTCGCCGGGCCACGTGCGCACGACGTACCGCAACTTCTTCCCCCACGCAGCGAGGTGGGCTCTCTCGGGCGTGCGGCTCGCCGACGGCGGCGCACCGGTGGACGTCGCATGAACCGGGTCAGGACACCCGTCGTGCAGGTGCTGCTCGACCCGGAGTGGGCCTCGAGCAGTCTCGTCGAGGACGTACGCCGAGGCCTGGGCGAGCAGCCGCGCAGCCTGCCACCCAAGTGGCTCTACGACGAGCGCGGCTCGGAGCTCTTCGACGCGATCACCAGGCTGCCGGAGTACTACCCGACGGAGGTCGAGCGTTCGATCCTGCGCGCACACGCTGCTGAGATCGCTCACGTGTCGCAGGCGTCGACAGTCGTCGAGCTCGGCAGCGGCACGTCGGACAAGACCCGCACGCTGCTCGACGCGTTCACCGCCACCGGTCAGCTCGACACGTTCGTGCCCGTCGACGTCTCGGAGGCGACGTTGCGCAGTGCCGCCGCGGAGCTGGCGATCGCCTACCCCGGACTGCAGGTGGAGGCACTCGTCGGCGACTTCACCCTCCACCTCGGGCACCTGCCGCGTGGCGGCACCCGGATGGTGGCGTTCCTCGGCGGCACGATCGGCAACCTCTACGTGGAGGAGCGCGCGGCGTTCCTCGGAGCGCTCGCCGACTCGCTCGCCCCAGGCGACTCGTTGCTGCTCGGCACCGATCTCGTCAAGTGCGCCGACCGGCTGATAGCGGCGTACGACGACGCCGGTGGGATCACTGCGGAGTTCGTGGCGAACTGCCTGCGCGTGGTCAACCGCGAGCTCGACGCCGACTTCGACCTCGCGGCCTTCTCCTACGTCGCGTTCTGGGACCCACGGATGGAGCGGATGGACCTACGGCTGCGAGCGGAGATGCCGCAGCGCGTGCGCATCCCGGGTGCCGACCTCGAGTTCGACCTCGCCTCCGGCGAGGAGATCCGGGTGGAGATCTCGACGAAGTTCCGGCCCGAGGGGATCCGCAAGGAGCTCACCGCAGCGGGGTTCACCGTCGCGCGGATCTGGACCGACGAGTCAGCCGACTTCGCCCTCACTCTCGCGCTGCGCTCCGCCCTGCCGCCGCAGCCCTAAGGGGTGCCTGCCCGCGCCTGAGACATGGGCAGCGCGCCGCGACCGGTAGGCTCCGGTGGCACCACCCCCTGTGGTGTGCGTACCAGGTCGAGGGGGTCCGACGATGCCGGCAATCGTGGTGCTCGGGGCCCAGTGGGGTGACGAGGGCAAGGGCAAGGCGACCGACCTGCTCGGCAGTCGCGTCGACTACGTCGTGAAGTTCAACGGTGGCAACAACGCTGGTCACACGGTCGTGATCGGCTCCGAGAAGTACGCGCTGCACCTGCTGCCGTCGGGCATCCTCACCCCCGGTGTCGTGCCGGTGATCGGCAACGGCGTGGTGGTCGACATCGGCGTGCTGTTCGAGGAGATCGACGGGCTCGAGGCCCGGGGGATCGACACGTCCCGGCTCCTCGTGAGCGCCAACGCGCACGTGATCCCGTCGTACAACCGCACCCTCGACAAGGTGACCGAGCGCTTCCTCGGCTCGCGCAAGATCGGCACGACGGGTCGCGGCATCGGTCCGACGTACGCCGACAAGATGAGCCGCGTCGGCATCCGCGTGCAGGACCTCTTCGACGAGAAGATCCTGCGGCAGAAGGTCGAAGGCGCCCTCGAGCAGAAGAACCACCTGCTCGTGAAGGTCTTCAACCGTCGCGCGATCGAGGTCGACGAGGTCGTGGAGGAGCTGCTCGAGCACGCCGAGCGGCTGCGCCCGATGGTGTCCGACACCACGTTGGTGCTCGGTGAGGCACTCGCGCGCGACGAGGTCGTGCTGCTCGAGGGCGGACAGGCCACGCTGCTCGACGTCGACCACGGCACCTACCCGTTCGTCACCTCGTCCAACGCCACCGCGGGCGGTGCGTGCACCGGCGCGGGGATCCCGCCGCGCGCGATCACCCGTGTCATCGGGATCGCGAAGGCCTACATCACCCGGGTCGGTGAGGGTCCGTTCCCGACCGAGCTGTTCGACGCCGACGGTGAGTCGCTGCGCACGGTGGGGCACGAGTTCGGCACGACGACGGGGCGGCCGCGTCGTTGCGGCTGGTACGACCTGCCGATCGCCCGCTATGCCTCGCGGGTCAACGGCGTCACCGACATCGTGCTGACCAAGCTCGACGTGCTCAGCGGCTGGGACCGCATCCCGGTCTGCGTCGCGTACGACGTCGACGGTGAGCGCACCAGCGAGCTGCCGATGACCCAGACCGGCTTCCACCACGCCAAGCCGGTCTACGAGTACCTCCCCGGCTGGACCGAGGACATCTCCGGGGCGCGCACCCTCACCGACCTGCCCGCGCCCGCGCGCGCCTACGTCGACTTCCTCGAGGAGCGCAGCGGAGCCCCCATCTCCGCCATCGG
>JANMMN010000012.1:0-15414 GCA_031373405.1 Actinomycetes bacterium | reverse complement strand
CCCACCACCACCACGACGACATCGGCCCTGACCGCCCCACGACGGCGACCAGGGCGCACCACCCCTCACCTCGAACGGCTCTCTCGCCCAGCGCGATGCGGCCGAATCCAGCGGCTGCCGCTTCCGTGGCGCGCGCCCGTGCTGCATCCGATGCTGCGTACCCGAGGTCAGGTCGCGGTGACGAGACCGACGCCGACGGCCGTGGCGACCCAGTTCCGGTACGTCGCGCGCTCCTCGGCGGTCGGCTCGGGGATGTCGCGGGCGGCCGCGCGCACGCCGTGCGGCCGGAACCCGATGACGCGCACCGGCACCCCGGGTGCGTGCGCGGCGAGGTAGTCGCCCGTACGCCGCAGCCCGTCCTCGTCGTCGTTGTGGCCGGGCACGACGAGCAGGCGCACCTCGGCGAGCTTCGACTCGGTCACGAGCCGGTCGAGGCTGCGCAGCACCTGTGTGTTGCCCGAGCCGGTGAGCGCGAGGTGCACGGCCGGGTCGAGCGCCTTGAGGTCGAGCATCACGCCGTCGGTCACGGGCAGCACCAGGTCCCAGGTGGCGTCGTCGGCGCACCCGTTGCTGTCGATGTACCGCGTGAGCCGCGATGTCGTGCCGCCGTCACTCAGCGCGGTGAACCACGCAGTCACGAACTCCGCCTGCAGCGTCGCCTCGCCACCGGAGGTCGTCACGCCGGACAGGAACGGGACGAGCGGCCGCACCTGCGCCACCAGGTCCTCGACGGACACCACTCGGGCGAGGGGCGTGGCGCGCGGAATCGTGTGCGGGTTGTGGCACGCGATGCAGTCGAGGTTGCAGCCCTGGAAGAACACCGCGAACCGGTTGCCAGGGCCGTCGACCCACGAGAACGGGACGACGTCAGCCAGCAGCCCCAGGGGACGACTCATGGCTGATCACCCTCTTGGCCACCCGGTCGGTGATGTGGGAGTTCGCCACCGAGCCGGCCGCCAGCACGTCGCTGCCGTGCCGCGCGACACCGGCTGCTGCGAGCTTGGCGAGGTCGGACTTGCGCACGAGGTAGCCGGTGATGCGGATGAAGTCGTTGCTGTCGAGGTTGAAGGTGACGTCGCGCATCCCGGTCGCCATCGCACCGCGGATCACGTCGAGGACCGCCTGCGGGTTGCGGAGCGCGGTGTCGTCGAAGTGGACGATGTCGCTGATACCGGAGGCGAACCAGTGGTGGTTCGGTGCCACGGCGGCGAGGTGCTCGACCAGCGAGGGCTCCTCGCCGATCGGGATGCGGGTGCCGGCGGTGACCCCGAGGTCGGAGTCGATGCCCGACTGGGAGTGCAGGAAGGCGCGACCGCCGTTGCCCTCGCAGTACGGCAGCGGCACGTCGGCGACGAGCCCGGCGACCTGCTCGACGATCCGCCAGCCGAGCGCGGTCGCATCGGCGTCGCGGCCGTAGCGACCCGTGCCGCCGGCGTCGACCGTGAGGGCGTTGGCCGCTTCGGCGAGGCCGTAGATGCCGAACATCGCCGAGAACCGGTCGAGCGAGACGAGCCCCTCATCGACCAGCCAGCTGTGCTCGAAGAACCGTGCCTGCTCGACCAGCAAGCGGATCCGCGCGGCCATGAGCTCAGCCGTCAGCGCGACGTGCCTGGGCAACGTCGTCGCGAGGTAGGAGTCGACGTCGCCGTGGTGGCGTGCCACGGACTCGGCGAGGTTGAGCCGCACCAGCGTGTGCGAGCCGCCGCCGACCTTGAGCGAGTTGTAGCAGCTGACGACGCCGTAGTCGGGGCCGAGGTCGTCGGTCATCATCGCGTGGTTGACGAAGTGCGGCTTGCCGCACGCGAACACCGTCTGCACCGCATCGAGGATGAGCGAGTCGGGCGTGCGGTCGACATCGACCCGCAGCGTCAGGTTCGGCACCGTCTGGAGGAGCTCGCGCTCGAGGGCGAGGATGGTGCGCCCGACCCGTGAGTCGTCCGGGCCGAGGTTGGCGTGGGTGAAGGCGTCGGGCAGCGTGCGGTCGATCGTGACCCACATGAGCCGCATCAGCGCGGTGAGCGTCGCGTCGTCGACCTCGGCGGCGTACGGCTCGAGCAGGCGGTCGACGTCCCCGAGGTAGACCGGGTAGCCGGTGATCGAAGGCACCTGGGAGTACTTCGAGAGCAGGAACGCGATCGCCTCGTAGATGTCTGTCGGGGCCGCGAGATCAAGAAACTCCGAGCCCTGGTCCAGCGCGCGCCCGTAGTCGGGGAGCAGGTAGCGCGGGCGGTACGGCGCGTTCCCCTCCATCAGGTCGCTCACCAGGCCGGTGGCGAGGCCGTCGGCGCAGGCGGGGGAGACCTCCGGGGGGTCAAGGACCTCCTCGGCGAGTCCGGCCAGCGCGTGCACGCGCTGTCGGTAGGTGAGCGCAGGGCTGTCGACGAGTGCACGGGCACGGCTGCGGATCTCGGAGGTCTCCACATCCTCAGGGTAGGCCTGGGTGTCTCCTCAGGATCCACTTCGAGCCGGTCTCCGCCGTCCGTGCGGGTGATCTCCGTCCCACGTGTGCCGGATCACGGCCTGCCCGCGTCCGCTCGGCGGAGCGTGACGGTCAGGCGGCGGTGGGCACCTCGCGCACCATCTGGCCGCCGTCGTCGACGAAGCCGACCCGGGTGAGGTAGCTCGTCTGGGTCGCGAGCTCGGGATCGGCGACGAGCCGCCGGAGCCCGTGCGCGGCGAACACGCCGCTCGTCCCGTACACGAACTCGCCGGGGGTGCAGTCACGGAACCGTGGCGTGACGTAGTCGAGCTCGACGTTGGCACTGCCGTCACCGTTGTCGCGCACGACGACCGCGCCCACCGTCTCCGCCTCCCGTTGCACGAGGAAGGCCCAGCGTCGCGCCGTGTCGAGCGGGACGTCGTAGGACGGCTGGAAGGTGCGGATGTCGGCGAGGTGCACCCCGAGCAGGTGCGCGAGGTAGCCGTCGGTGGGGCCGACCTCCACGACGGAGTACGCCGCGGGATCGTGCCGCTCGGAGCGCAGTCGGCGCAGCCAGTAGACGTCGATGACGGCGATGATCGCGTTCATGACGGCGAACGGCCAGATCGCCAGGGCGACGTTGTAGACGACGGCGAGGGCCGCCCCGACGAGGTTGAGCACCCGGAACCGCAGCACCCTGGCCTGGGCGAGGGAGAGGATGACGAGTGCCGAGCCGACCCAGCCGATGATCTCGAGAACGGTGCGCGTCATCGGCCCATCATGGCGGCGACGCTGGCCGCGCGAGGGACCCTCGGGTCAGCGAGCGAACGGTTCAGGCGAGGCGTGCAGCCGCGACCTTCTCCTCGCGAGCGAGGAACTGCTCGATCTGGTCGGCGCAGAACTTCTCGATCTTGCCGCCGATGAACGGGACCGACGCCTTGACCGACATCTCGATGTCGACCCCGCTGCCGGTCGCGGTGGCGACCAGACGCATGCTCCCGGTCACTTGCATCGGGGCGCCGGCGAAGTCGACGGTGAAGGTTCCGGCGCGGGTCCCGTCGGCGCCGGCCGGACCCAGGACGCGCGTCTCGGTGAGCACCAGCTCGCCGCCGACCAGCGCCTTGGCGTACGAGGGGACCTGGGCCGGGAGGGTGCGGACGGAGACGATGGTGGCGCCGTCGTCCGCGGCCAGGGTCACGGTCACCTGCGGGTCGCGGCCGCCGGTGGCCAGCGCCACCTCCTCGACGTAGGTGGCGTCGGTCAGCAGGGCGAAGGCGGTCGTGGGATCAGCGGCGAAGGCGAGACGGGCGGAGAGCGACGTAGCCACAGGGGAGGTCCTCCGGGTCGGATGGTGGGGGAGCACCAGGATGCCGCACCGGAGTGTCGGCAGCGCCGCCCGGTGGTGCCGCACCCGGCTAGGGTTGCGGCGGTCGCACAACGGCGTGCGGCCGAGCTGACTGCGAAGAGGCGACCCGTCGTGCCCGACAGTGTGACCAGCGCTGCAGACCTCCCGGCGTCCGGCACCACCCGGCCACCGGATGATGCGACGACCCGCTCGCCGCTCGCTGCTGCTCGCCGCCTCGACGAGGCCATGGGCGAGCTGCTGACCCGGTCCCTCGAGACGTCCAAGCAGCGTGATCCCGGCCTCGACTATCTGCTCCGGCGCTACTACCGTCACGTCGCGCCCGAGGATCTGCTGGGCCGTGATCCCGTCGACGTGCTCGGCGCCGCGGTCTCTCACCGCCGGGCCGCGGAGACGCGACCGCAGGGCACGTCCGTCGTGCACGCCTTCACACCGACCGTCGAGGGTCACGGCTGGTCGGCAGGTCACTCGGTCCTGGAGATCGTCACCGACGACATGCCGTTCCTCGTCGACTCGGTGACCGCGTCGCTGGGCGTGCAGGCTCGGGCGATCCACGTGGTGGTGCACCCGCAGTTCGTCGTACGCCGTGACGTCGCAGGCGCGCTGCTCGAGGTGCTCTCGATCGACGACGACGAGGCCGCGCTCCCCGATGGCACGATGATCGAGTCCTGGATGCACGTGGAGATCGACCGGGAGACCTCCGCCGACGACCTGCGCGGGATCGAGGTCGAGATCCAGCGTGTCCTGCGCGACGTGCGCGAGGCGGTCGAGGACTGGCCCCGCATGGTCGGCCGGGCCTCGGCGCTCGTCGACGAGCTGCTCGCGGCTGCGCCGCCCACGGTCGACCCGGCTGAGCTCGCCGAGTCGGTCGACCTGCTGCGCTGGCTCACCGACGAGCACTTCACCTTCCTCGGCTACCGCGAGTACGTGCTGAGCGAGGACGGGCTCTCGCTGGACTCGGTGCCCGGCTCCGGGCTCGGCATCATGCGCTCGGACCGCCCGGTGAGCCGCGCGGTCGCGACGCTGTCGCCCGAGGTGCGGTCGGCCGCGGGCGAGCCGCACGTGCTCGTGCTCACCAAGGCCAACAGCCGCTCCACCGTGCACCGCGCGTCCTACCTCGACTATGTGGGCGTCAAGTCCTTCGATGCCGACGGCAACGTCGTCGGCGAGCGGCGCTTCCTCGGCCTGTTCACCTCGACGGCGTACACGCAGTCGGTCCTGACGATCCCGATGCTGCGGCGCACCGTCGGCCAGGTGCTCGAGCGGTCCGGGTTCCGCGTCGACGGCCACTCCTACAAGGACCTCCTGCAGATCCTCGAGACCTACCCGCGCGACGAGCTCTTCCAGGTCTCTGCGGACGAGCTGACCGAGACCGCACTGTCGGTGCTGCACATGCAGGAGCGCCGTCAGACCAGGCTGTTCATGCGCCGCGACCGCTACGGCCGGTTCGTCTCCTGCCTCGTCTACCTGCCGCGCGACCGCTACACGACTACCGTGCGCCTGCGCATGGCCGACGTCCTGCGGGAGGAGTTCGGCAGCGACCTCATCGACTACACCGCCCGGGTCTCGGAGTCGATGCTCGCGCGACTGCACTTCGTCGTCCGCACGGATCGCGGTGGCCGACTGCCGGTGGTCGCTCACGACGCGCTGGAGACCCGGCTCGCGGAGGCCACGCGGTCCTGGGACGACGAGTTCGCCGACGCCCTCGTCGACCAGTGCGGGGAGGAGGCAGCTGCCCGGCTGCTCAAGGTCTATGCCGACGCCTTCCCCGAGGCGTACAAGGAGGACTTCGCGGCCCGCGCGGGTGTCATCGACGTCCGCCAGCTCGAGACGCTCGGCGACGACGGTGCCGTGGCGCTCAACCTCTACGAGCCGCACGCCGCCACGGCGGGGGAGCGACGGTTCAAGATCTACCGCCGCGGCTCGGCGATCTCGCTGTCGACGGTTCTCCCCGTGCTGCAACGCATGGGCGTCGAGGTCGTCGACGAGCGGCCCTACGAGATCGAAGCAGCGACCGGCTCGGTGTGGGTCTACGACTTCGGGCTGCGGCTCGACTCCGGTCTCGCCTTCGATCTCGGCACGCTCCGCTCCCGGTTCCAGGACGCGTTCCTCGCCGCGTGGGCCGGTCACGCCGAGGCGGACGGGTTCAACGCCCTCGTCGTCGCTGCCGGGCTCACGTGGCGGCAGGCGATGGTGCTGCGCGCCTACGCGCGCTACCTGCGGCAGGCGGGAACGGCGTTCAGCCAGCTCTACCTCGAGGCGTGCTTCGTGGGCAACGTCGCGATCGCTCGGCTCCTCGTTCAGCTCTTCGAGGCGCGATTCGACCCGGCATCCACCGGCGACCGACCCGGGCAGACGAGCCACCTGCGGGCCGAGATCGAGGTCGCTCTCGACCAGGTGAGCAGTCTCGACCAGGACCGCATCATCCGCTCGTTCCTGGCGCTGATCGACGCCACGCAACGCACCAACTACTTCCAGCGCGCTGCCGACGGCGGTCCCAAGGCCTACGTGAGCTTCAAGCTCGACCCCGCGCTCGTCCCTGACCTGCCCGCCCCACGGCCGCGCTTCGAGATCTGGGTCTACAGCCCGCGGGTCGAGGGAGTGCACCTACGTTTCGGCACGGTGGCGCGCGGCGGGCTGCGCTGGTCGGACCGGCGGGAGGACTTCCGCACGGAGGTGCTCGGCCTGGTGAAGGCCCAGATGGTGAAGAACGCCGTGATCGTGCCCGTGGGTGCCAAGGGCGGCTTCGTCGTCAAGGTGTCACCCGACCCGAGCGTCGACCGTGATGCCTGGCTGGCCGAGGGCATCGCCTGCTACCGCATGTTCATCTCGGCGCTGCTCGACCTCACCGACAACCTCGTTGCCGGCGTGGTCGTCCCCCCACCGGACGTGGTGCGTCACGACCCCGACGACACGTACCTCGTGGTGGCGGCCGACAAGGGCACGGCGACCTTCAGCGACATCGCCAACGAGGTCGCGCTCTCCTACGGGTTCTGGCTCGGCGACGCGTTCGCCTCCGGCGGGTCCGCCGGCTATGACCACAAGGCCATGGGCATCACC
The DNA here is from genome assembly GCA_031373405.1 of Actinomycetes bacterium. Classification (GTDB taxonomy): domain Bacteria; phylum Actinomycetota; class Actinomycetes; order S36-B12; family CAIYMF01; genus Longivirga. Next base: position 8,572 of record JANMMN010000012.1, on the reverse strand, counting down.
GCCCGCGGCGCGTGGGAGTCGGTCAAGCGGCACTTCCGCGAGGTGGGGCACGACACGGCCACGCAGGACTTCACCGTCGTCGGTGTCGGCGACATGAGCGGCGACGTGTTCGGCAACGGGATGCTGCTCTCCGAGCACATCCGTCTCGTGGCGGCCTTCGACCACCGGCACCTGTTCCTCGACCCCGACCCGAGCTCCGCCGAGTCCTATGCGGAGCGCCGCCGGCTCTTCGACCTGCCGCGCTCGAGCTGGGCCGACTACCGCCCCGAGCTGATCAGCCAGGGCGGCGGGATCTTCCCGCGGACGGCGAAGTCCATCCCGCTGAGCCCCCAGGTGCGCACGGTGCTCGGGATCGCCGGCGAGGTCGAGCGGATGACCCCGGCCGAGCTCATGCGGGCCATCCTCACCGCACCGGTCGACCTGCTCTGGAACGGCGGAATCGGCACCTACGTCAAGTCCGGTCGCGAGTCCAACGCCGACGTCGGTGACAAGGCCAACGACGCGATCCGCGTGGACGGCGCCGCGCTGCGTGCCCGAGTGGTCGGGGAGGGCGGCAACCTCGGGCTCACCCAGCTCGGACGCATCGAGGCAGCGCGTTCCGGCGTACGCATCAACACCGACGCCATCGACAACTCGGCCGGTGTCGACACCTCCGACCACGAGGTCAACATCAAGATCCTGCTCGACCAGGTCGTGCGCGACGGCGACCTGACTCCCAAGCAGCGCAACAGCCTGCTCGCCGCGATGACCGACGAGGTGGGCGCGCTCGTCCTGCGTGACAACTACGAGCAGAACATCCTGCTCGGCAACGCTCGGGTGCAGGCGCACTCGATGCTCACCGTGCACCAGCGCTTCATCCGCACGATGGAGGCCAAGGGCGTCCTCGACCGCGGTCTGGAGTTCCTGCCCGGCGACGCCGAGATCGACGCGAGGAACGCGGCCGGAGAGGGCCTGTCGTCGCCAGAGTTCGCGGTGCTCGTCGCCTACGCGAAGATCACGCTGACCGACGAGCTTCTCGAGTCGCCCCTCCCCGACGAGCGCTGGTTCGGCGGTGCGCTGCGGGCCTACTTCCCCGAGCCGATCGTGGCGCGCTTCGACGGGTTGCTCGAGTCTCACCCCCTGCGCCGCCAGATCATCACCACGCTGGTCGTCAACGACATGGTCAACCGCGGCGGGATCACGTTCGCGTTCCGTGCGGGCGAGGAGACCGGGGCTGGTCCGGTCGAGGTGGCCCGCGCCTACACCGTGGCTCGCGAGGTCTTCGCGCTGCCGGACTTCTGGCGCCGGATCGAGGCGCTCGACAACGTCGTGCCGACCGCGGCGCAGTGCGCGCTGTTCCTCGAGTCCCGACGCCTGCTCGACCGGGCGACCCGCTGGGTGCTCACCGCGCGTGGTGGCCGGGTCGACGTGGAGGCGGAGATCGCCCGGTTCCGCGACGAGATCGCGCGGGTGACGCCGCTCGCACCGGCGATGCTGGTCGGGGTGGAGCGTGACCGTCTGCTCGAGCGCGCCGACGAGCTCGAGTCGCTCGGTGCCCCGCGCGACCTCGCGTTGGAGAGCGCAGCGCTGCTCGACATCTACGGCCTCCTCGACGTCGTCGAGGTCGCCGCCCAGACGGGTTCGGACGCCGAGGACGTCGCGCGGCTCTACTTCGCGCTCTCCGAGCGCTACGAGGTCGACCGGATGCTCACGCGGATCACCGCGCTCTCCCGCGACGACCGCTGGAGCGCGCTGGCCCGGGCCGCACTGCGCTCGGACCTCTACGGCGCACTCGTGGGGATGTCCCGACGCGTCATCGAGGCCACGCCGGGACAGACCGACCCGGTCGAACGGATCGAGGCCTGGGAGGCCCAGCAGGCGGAGGGCCTGGCCCGTGCGCGGGCCACCCTCGACGAGATCGGCGATCTCGAGCGGTTCGACCTGGCCACCCTCTCGGTGGCGCTGCGCACGATCCGCACGCTGGTGCAGCAGAGCTCCTGACCTCAGACGACGGCTCGTCTCCGGATCGGCCGTTGTCCCCAGGCGCGAATCCGGGGTTCCCCCGCTGCCCCACCGACGGCTAGCATCGACACCAGATGCACCGACCCCCGGCAGGGACGCCCCTGGGTTGACGCACACCGCCGGGTGCATCGTCCGCTCGAGGCCCGGTGGCCTCCCACGAGTGCCAGGGGTCCCGCCATGCCTCGATCCGCTGCCGTGCCCTCGGCGTACGACGCCGGGTCCGCCGACGCCGTGGTCGACCGCGTGCGGGCCCTCGTGCGCGACCGGGGAACCGACCCGCTCGCCGACCCGCGCGGGGTGCGCGCGGCGATCCTCGACGTGCTCGACGAGGTCTCGGTCGACGCAGCGGGTGCGACCCCGAGCTACACCGACGTGGCGGCGCTGGCCCGTGATCTCGAGGACCTCGTGGCCGGGTTCGGGCCGCTGCAGCGACTCGTCGAGGACCCTGACGTCGAGGAGATCTGGTTCAACGAACCGGGACGGGTCTTCTGTGCGCGGCGTGGGCGCAGCGAGCTGACCACCGTCGTGCTCAGCGAGGAGCAGGTGCGCGACCTCGTCGAGCGGATGCTGCGCTCGAGCGGGCGCCGCGTCGATGTCAGCCAGCCGTTCGTCGATGCACTGCTCCCCGACGGCTCGCGGCTGCACGTCGTGATCCCCGACATCACCCGCCGGCACTGGGCGGTCAACATCCGCCGGCACGTGCTCCCCGCCACTCGGCTCGACGATCTCGTCGAGCTCGGCACGCTCACGGAGAGCGCAGCGCGGTTCCTCACCGCAGCGGTCGTCGCCGGGCTCAACATCGTCGTCGCGGGGGGAACTCAGGCTGGCAAGACGACGCTGCTCTCGTGCCTGCTCAATGCCGTGCCCGCGCACGAGCGCGTCGTCACCTGCGAGGAGGTCTTCGAAGTGCGCGTCGACCGCCCCGACTGGGCAGCGATGCAGACGCGCCAGGTCGGCCTCGAGGGCACTGGCGAGATCTCGTTGCGCCGCCTCGTCGTCGAGGCCCTGCGGATGCGTCCGCACCGGCTCGTGGTGGGCGAGGTCCGTCAGGCCGAGGCCCTGGATCTGTTGGTGGCGTTGAACTCCGGGATCCCGGGGATGACCAGCGTGCATGCCAACTCCGCGCGAGATGCGATCACCAAGCTGTGCGTGCTCCCGATGCTCGCGGGGGAGAACGTCACGGCGGCCTACATCGTCCCCACGGTGGCGTCGTCGGTCGACCTCGTCGTGTACGCGACCACCCGGGCCGACGGACGACGCCGTGTGCGCGAGGTCGTCGCCCTGTCCGGGCGGGTCGAGGACGGCATCGTCGAGGTCGCCGACATCTTCCGAACCGTGCGCGGTGAGCTCGTGCGCGGTGACGGCTTCCCGCCGCACGTCGACCGGTTCGAGGCTCACGGCATCGACGTCGCCGCACTGCTGGCGGGTGCGTGATGGGCGAGCTCGTCGGGCTGCTGCTCGGCCGCGGGCTCCTGCTCGTTCGGCAGTCGCAGTCGCAGCGCGCGCGGCCGTCGAGCCCGCTGGCGCGTGACCGTGGGGTCCTGCGTCGGCGGCTCGACGCGGCGGGGCTCGGAGACGTCTCCGTCCTGCAGGTGGTCGGGACGAGCCTCGGGGCGGCCGTGGCGGGCGCGGTCGTGATGCTCGTGGTGTCCGGGTCCGCCACCGTCGGGATCGCGTTCGGGCTCCTGGCGGGGTGGCTCCCGCTCGGAGAGCTGGGTCGGCGTGCGGCGAGACGCCGCCTCGCGCTGGTCGCAGCGTGGCCCGATGCGGTGGACGACCTCGCCTCCGCCGTCCGCGCCGGGCTCTCGCTGCCCGAGGCGATCGGAGCGCTCTCGGAGCGCGGCCCCGCTGTGCTGCGGGGGCCGTTCGGGCGGTTCGCGGCCGACCACCGGGTGACCGGTTCCTTCGACGGGTGCCTCGACCGGCTCAAGGCCGATCTGGCCGACCCGGTCGGCGACCGCGTCGTGGAGGCGTTGCGGCTCGCCCGCGACGTTGGCGGCACCGAGCTCGGCCGGCTGCTGCGGACCCTGTCGTCGGTGCTGCGCGAGGACGCTCGGACCAGGTCCGAGCTGCTCGGCCGGCAGAGCTGGGCGGTGAACGCGGCTCGCCTGGCGGTCGCGGCTCCGTGGGCCACCCTCGCGCTGCTCTCGCTGCGACCGGGCGCGGTCGCGGTGTACGACTCGACCGCCGGTGTGGTCGTGCTGCTCGTCGCGATCGGCACCAGCGCCTGCGCCTACCTGCTCATGCGCCGCATCGGTCGGCTGCCGGTCGACGAGCGGGTGATGGCGTGAGCCCCGTCGGCGCGTTCGCCGGGGCCGCCTGGGGAGTCGGCGCGATCCTCATCGGCTCGGGTCTGCTCGCGCGTCGGGCGCCCTCGACGGCGGAGCGCATCGCGCCGTACCTCGAGGGACCCTCGGTCACCTCGCGCGACGACGCCGGGATCCGCACGGACGCCACCACGATCCAGCGGCTCCTCGGCCCGGGGCTGCGGAGCGCGGCGCTGCGGCTGCACGCGTTGCTGGGCGGAGGCGACGCACTCGCCCGTCGGCTCGTCGCGGCCGGTCGCCGCGACTCGCGCGCGGAGTCGTTCCGGCTCGAACAGCTCGTGTGGGCGCTGACCGCACTTGCGGCCAGCGGCACCCTCCTGCTGCTGCTGACGGCATCCGGTCGACCGGTGCGCCCGGTTGCGGGGCTCGTCCTCACTCTCGTGTCCGCGGTCGCGGCTGCGCTCGGGTGCGACCAGCGGCTCGCGGTCGCCGTCGCCCGACGCGGTGAGGCCATCCGTGCGGGGCTCCCCGCTGTCGCAGACCTCCTCGCCCTCGCGGTCGCGTCGGGGGAGTCGCCGGCGGCGGCGCTCGGTCGGGTCGCGCGGGTCACCCGCGGGCCGCTCGCCGACGAGTGCCGTCGGGCCTGCTCCGACGCCTCCAGCGGTGTGGCGTTCGTCGATGCGCTCGACGCGATGTCGACCCGGGTCGAGGTCCCGGCCGTACGCCGGTTCGTCGACGGCGTGGCGATCGCCGTGCAGCGCGGCACGCCGCTCGCCGAGGTGCTCCGTGCGCAGGCGGGCGACGCCCGTTCCGACCTGCATCGGGTGCTGCTCGAGGTGGCGGCCCGCAAGGAGCTGCTCATGCTCGTCCCGGTCGTGTTCCTCGTGCTGCCGACCGTCGTGCTCATCGCCCTGTTCCCTGCCGTCAGCTCCCTGACCGCACTCACCCCTTGACGTCCCGCGACGTCGTCACGCAAGGAGATCGCCATGTCACACCGCCTCGTCACCCTGTTATTCCGCGGCCGTGTCCTCGACGACCGGGGTGACGTGCCCGGCTGGGTGCTCGTCGCCGTCATGACCGCGGGGCTGGTGACCGCGCTCTGGCTCGTCGCCGACGACGCGCTCACCGCGCTGCTGCAGCGTGCGCTCACCTCGGTCACCCAGCCCTGAGATGGGCGCCGCGGACGACGGCCGCATTCGTCGCGACGGGGGCTCGGCGGTCGTCGAGTTCGTCGTCGTGCTGCCGATGCTCGTGCTGCTCCTGCTCGCCGTCGTGCAGGTGACGCTGGCGCTCTACGTGCGCTCCACGATCACCTCGGCCGCCGCCGAGGGTGCTCGGGTCGCTGCCGTCTCGGGAGGGTCGGGGGACCTCGGCGTACGCCGCACTCGCGCGGCCCTCGCGAGCTCGTTGGCCGACGGGGTGATCGAGGACGTGACGGTGCGCGACGTGCGGATCGCCGGTCTCGCGACGGTGGAGGTCGAGGTGCGCGCGCGGCTTCCCCTCGTCGGGCTGCTCGGCCCGTCGGCCCTCGTCGTGCGCGGGCATGCCGTAGCCGAGCCGAGTGCACTGCCGTGACCTCGCGAGTGGGCGGGACACCGCGGTGACGACGCGGGTGCCCACGGCGTGCGCCGACGTCGGCACGGCCGTGCTCGAGGTGCTCGTCCTCGGGATCGGGCTGCTCGTCCCGCTGCTCTACGCGGCGATCTCGGTGCTGTCGGTGCAGTCGGCCTCGTTCGCTGCGACGTCGGCCGCGCGCGAGGCCGCCCGCACCTACGTCACCTCGACCACCCCGGCGCAGGGCGCGGCGCGGGCGCGGGTGGCGACGCGGATCGTGCTCGCCGACGCAGGAATCGCCGCGGTCGTCCCGATCGTGCGCTGCGTGGGAGCGTGCCTGAGCCCGGGCTCGCGCGTCGACGTCACCGTGCGGGTCGACGTACCCCTGCCGCTCCTGCCTGGCTCCCCGACCATCACGGTGCTGGGCCGGGAGTCGATGCCGGTCGACCGCTACCGGGCTGCGCCATGACCTCCCGACGCGGCGCCCGTGATGCCGGCTCGGTGCTCCCGCTCGTCATCGGCGTCGTCGTGATCCTCACTGCGCTCGTCACGGTCGTCACGGACGTGAGCGTGCTCTGGCTGCAGCGTCGCTCGTTGCAGGCCACGGTCGACGGCGCGGCGCTGGCCGGTGCGCAGGCCGTCGACCTGCGGGTCGTGTACGCCGGTGGCGCGCGCGGCGACCTGCCGCTCGACCCGAGGGCCGTGCGCGTGGCGGTCCGCACCTACACCCGTGCGGTCCCGTCCGCCCGTGAGCTCGACGCGTTCCGCGTGGTGTCCGTCACCGTGATCGGGCCGACCGTCACCGTCCGCGCGCAGGCCACAGCGAGGCCGCCGTTCCTCGTCTTCCTCACCGGCCGCGGTGTCGCCGTCGTCGCGGAGGCGAGCGCCCGCACCAGCGCGGGCTGACCTGCGGTGGGCAAGGCGACCGCGGGCTGAGCCACTGTGGCCGTCGGGCGCGCGGGCCGGCGCCGACTACTCTGCTCCTCGTGGCACTCCAGGATCCGGTCGAGACGCTCAAGGAGCACGATGCGACGCTGACCAGCATCGAGAAGGTGCTCGACATCCCCGCGATGCGGGTCGAGGTCGAGCGGCTCGAGGCCGAGGCGAGCGCACCCGACCTGTGGGACGACCAGGTGAAGGCGCAGGCCGTGACCTCGCGGCTCTCCTTCGTGCAGGGCGAGATCAGGCGCGTCACCGCGCTGCGGTCCCGGATCGATGACCTCGCGGTCATGTTCGAGCTCGCCGAGGAGATGGGCGACGAGGACACCCGGCTCGAGGCCGAGCGCGAGCTCGCGTCGCTCGGCAAGTCGATCGGCGAGCTGGAGGTGCTCACCCTGCTCTCCGGTGAGTACGACGTCCGCGAGGCCCTCGTCACGATCCGCGCGGAGGCCGGTGGCGTCGACGCCGCGGACTTCGCCGAGATGCTGCTGCGGATGTACACGCGCTACTGCGAGCGGCACAACTGGCCGTTCGAGGTGCTCGACACCTCCTGGGCCGAGGAGGCCGGCATCAAGTCGGCGACGTTCTCGGTCAAGGTGCCCTACGCCTACGGCATGTTGTCGGTCGAGCAGGGCACGCACCGGCTCGTGCGGATCTCGCCGTTCGACAACCAGGGTCGCCGTCAGACCTCGTTCGCCGGCGTCGAGGTGCTGCCGGTGGTCGAGAAGACCGACCACATCGAGATCCCCGACGACGAGCTGCGGGTCGACGTGTTCCGCTCCAGCGGGCCCGGTGGCCAGGGCGTCAACACCACCGACTCAGCCGTGCGCCTCACCCATCTGCCGTCGGGCATCGTGGTCTCCTGCCAGAACGAGCGCTCGCAGATCCAGAACCGCGCGAGCGCGATGATCGTGCTGCAGTCCAAGCTGCTCGAGCGCACCCGCCAGGAGGAGCAGGCCAAGATGAACGCCCTCAAGGGCGACTCGTCGGGCTCGTGGGGCAACCAGATGCGCTCGTATGTCCTGCACCCGTACCAGATGGTCAAGGACCTGCGCACCGAGGTCGAGACCGGCAACACCACGGCGGTCCTCGACGGGGAGATCGACGAGTTCATCGAGGCCGGGATCCGCTGGCGTCGTACGTCGGCCTGACCTCGCGCTGCGCCGTACCGAGCAGCTTCGGCCGACCCGGGATCCGTAGGCAAGTACGGCCGTCCGATTTGTCCTGATCTGGCGACCCGGTCCGGCCGAACGGGTGAGGCGCCCCGCGATCTTGTCCGATCCGTTACGCCGTCCGGGTGGGGGTGCTCACTGCCCGCTGCCTGCGGTGATGACGCAGCGTGACTGGTCCGTTCGGCCCTGGGCCAACCGGGTGAATGGCGACTCCCCACAGTGAGCCCTCCCGGGCTACTCTCGTCCCAGCAGTCACCCGAGGGACAGATGTGACGGGTGTGACGAGAGGTGGGTCCGATGAGCGCAGCAATCCGTCGCCCGCTCGGCCTGCGCCTGGCGATGGTTGCCGCTGGCGTCACGCTCGCCGTCGCACCTGCCGTCATAGCCGCACCGATGGCGTACGCCAGCACCGCCACGCCGCCGCCGCTGTCCGAGGAGCCTCCCGGCGGTGCCACCTGCGCACCCGACCTGCCGCCGACCGACTGCCAGCAGGAAGGCGGCGCCAGCGCGTCGCCCACCCCCGGGGCCGCCAGCACGTCGCCGCCGACGCCGACCGCGACCGCCACGCCCCGCAGCAGCACCTCGACCACCGCGACCGGCACGACGGGGAGCACGGGATCCGCGACCGGGCTGCCGACG
>JANMMN010000380.1:0-2137 GCA_031373405.1 Actinomycetes bacterium | reverse complement strand
CCTCCTGCCGGCCGCCGTCGCGCACCTGCGTCGCACCCAGCCCGGGCTGCACGTGGCGACGACGATAGGCGAGACCGACCAGGCCTACGAAGCGCTGCGCGCCCACCAGATCGAGGTGGCCCTGGTGCTCGAGCCCTTCGGTGCCGGCGCGGCCCCGAACGACGATCTCGTGCGCCTGCACCTGCTCGACGACCCCTACCGCGCGATGCTGCCCGAAGGTCACCGACTGGCCGGCGAGACCTCGGTCGAGCTCACCGACCTCGCCCACGACGACTGGGTCGCCGCGATGGGCGGCAACGGCTTCTGCACCGACGACACGATCGACCTGTGCCGACGCGCCGGCTTCACCCCGCGGTTCGTGGCGCACGCCGTGGAGTTCCCCGCGGCCCAGGCGTACGTCGCGACCGGTATCGGCGTCGGTCTCGTGCCGGTGCTGGCGCTCGGCACCCTGCACCGCGGCGTGGTGATCCGACCGCTCACCCGCGAGCCCGAGCCGCGGCACGTCTGGGCGATCGCACGGCCTCAGGTCGCCGACTCGATACCGGTCGTCTCGACCATGAAGGCGCTGCGCCTTGCCGTGCGCGAGCACCACGAACGTCACGGCGTACGCCCGAAGCGACGGGGGCGACCGACGGCGTCCTGACGCACCGGGATCGCTCGCGCACGCCGGGTGATCACGTCGGTCGATCACCGGTCACGACAACGGTTACATCGCCGCTTTCCGTTGTTTCCCAAACGCTTTCGCAGATGGATGACCGGGGCTATCGTCGCAACGTCGATGTGCAAGGTGCGCATCGACGTCGTCCCGGAATGCGCTCGGGGGGCCGAGCAGCGCCTGGGAAGGGTGACTCACTGCGCCGACCCCAGCGTGTCCGGATCTTTCTCCGGTGTGCGGACAACCGCGTGCCCGACCAGAAGGGTCCATGCCATGCAGTCATCTCGAGGGACGCCGCGCCGGATACCGCGCGCGACGGCCATCCCGGTTGCCTTCGCACTCGCCGCCACGAGCTTCCTGGCCACCGCCGGTCCGGCGGCCGCCGTTACGACGACCCAGACAAGTGCCACCGTGCTCACCGGCAGCTCGAGCCTCGGTTCGATCACCGTGTCCGACACGGCGGACTTCATTGTCGCCACCGCCACGGCCTCGTCCGACGTCAGCTGGACGCAGCCGGCGCTGCTGGGCGTGACCTACGACCCGGCCAAGATCCGCCAGGGTGCCCGACCCGACCCGTCGGTGTCCTACGACCGGCCACTCCCGGGCACGCTCTCGGTGTCGTGGTCGATCTCCGCGGCGATCGGGTTCGAGCTCGAAGGCGTGTCGTTCACGCTGAACCCGTCCGCGACCGTCACGGCGTCAGGGCCGTGCGACCTACGGTCCGGTGTGGCCACCGTCTGCCACCTCTCGAGCGCTGCGATGCGGGTCATCGGCTCTGGGGACGAGGGCTACGCGATAGGTCCGCCCCTGAGTCCGATCGTCGACCTCAGCGTCGTCTCCGACGTGACGATCTCTGCCGACGCGATCGCGAGCCTGCGGGAGGCGAGCTCCGCCGGGGTGGCGTTGGGGTCCAGCCCACTGGAGCTGGCCGAGTCCGACATCACCGACCCGCTCGCGGTCCCCTGCAGTGCCGGGGTCGGCAACGACCTCGACTACTCCCTCGGGGACCTGTCGGTGCTCAAGGGCCTCGACATCGCCACCAGCCTGAGCTGGGAGCTGGGCACCTGGATCCCGTCAGTGATCCCGCCCTTCGTCCCGGTGTTCCTCGACCCCTTCCTGCAGCCGCTCGGCGCGCAGTCCGGGTCCATCGCCATGGACGGTGCCGGTGCAGCGTTCAACCTCGGCGCGATCCTGGCCAACAACGTGGCACCGACGCTGACCACGCCGACGGCATACGCCGGTGCGGTCGAGGGCACTGCGGTCGCCTTCACGGCGAGCGCCACGGGTCCCTGCGCTGCTGGGTCCACCTACGTCTGGTCGTTCAGCGACGGGGCGCACGCCTACGGTGCGTCACCCCAGAAAGCCTTCTCCGACAGCGGGCCGTACGACGGCAATGTCACGGTCACCGACTCGACCGGCCTCACGGACGCAGCCGACTTCTCGGTTGACGTCGCCAACCTCGACCCGATCGTCCAGGTGCTC
>JANMMN010000295.1:0-1962 GCA_031373405.1 Actinomycetes bacterium | reverse complement strand
GACACCGACACCGACGCTCCCCGACGAGGTCACCGACCCCGAGGCCCGGTCGGCGGCGATCGCGCGGCTCCTGCTCGATCGGGGCGAGGCGATCCGTCGCGACGATGCCGCCACCTGGCGGCGTCAGCAGGTCGCCGCCGCCACGACACCCGACTTCGCCAACCTCGCCGTGCTCCCCATCACCCGATGGACCTACACCGTGGACTCGACCACCTCCGGCGACGACGCGACCCAGGTCACCCTCGGAGCCGTCGTGACGTACCGCCTCGACGTCGACGAGCGGGACGCGGTCCTGCGCGAGCAGCTCGTCCTCCAGCACACCGACACGGGCTGGCGGGTCGCCTCCGAGCGCGGCGAGGGTGGCCGGGCCCAGCCCTGGGACCTCGGGAAGCTCGCGGTGGTCCGCGGGAGGTCGAGCCTGGTCATCGGGATCGGGACCTCGACCGCCACGCTGCGCCGCTACGCCGCGGTCGCCGACTCGGTCGCGGAGGAGGTCACCGCAGTGTGGGGCGAGGACTGGTCCGGGAGCCCCGTGATCGTCGTGCCGTCGACGACGGCGCTGCTCGCCCGTGGCCTGGGGCGCTCGGTCGCCTCGCTCGAGCGGATCGCCGCGGTGACGACCTCGGAGGGCGGCAACACCGCCGCTCGCGGCACCCGTGCGGCCGACCGGGTGTGGACCAACACCCCCGTCATGACGTCGCTGTCGGCCCTCGGCCGTGAGATCGTCCTCCGGCACGAGACCCTGCACGCCGCCGTCGGGGCCGCCGCCACGAACGCCACCCCGCTGTGGCTGGAGGAAGGCCTGGCCGAGTACGTCGGCTACCGCGGCTCCGGCGTATCCCTGCGGACGGCGGCCGGCGACCTCATCGCCGCGGTCCGGGCCGGCCGCGGTCCGAGGAAGCTGCCCACCCCCGAGGACTTCGGCGGTGCGCGGCTGGCCGAGGCCTACGAGTCGGCGCACGTCGCCTGTGTCGCGCTGGCCGAGAAGTACGGCGTACCGGCCCTGGTCGAGGTCTATCGCCTCACGGCCGCGGGCGATGGCGATGCCGCGGTCAACCTCGACGCCGCGCTGCGCGAGGTGACCGGTCAGGGGACGGCCTCGCTCACCGCGCTGTGGTCGGCCCGCCTGCGCGGGCTCGTCGGCTGACCTGCGCTACGGCGCGGGCCACCCGGTCGAGTCGGGTGACCGCAGCAGCAGATAGTCGCCCTCACGTCCCACCACGACCCAGTCGCGCTGTGCGACGAGGACCCGCGAGATGGCCTCGCCGCTGGTGAGCAGCGCTGCGGTCGGCTTCAGCTCGTTGAACAGGTACTCCCAGCCGGGCTTCGCCGCGATCAGGTCGAAGTAGCGGGTGGAGTAGTCGGCGCCGTTGCGGTCGGCCCGGCCGTCGATGCCGACGGTGAGGTGCGGCGGTGGCCCACCGAACCAGAGCAGGGGGCCGGAGATGTTGTACGTGTTGAGGATCCGCTGGCCCGGCACCTCGTGGATCGTGGCCAGCAGGGTTCTCGGCACCGTCGGGTCGACCACCGGCCGGTGCGTGACCGCGAGCCCGATGCAGGCGGCGAAGCCGACGGCGCAGATGGCGATCGAGGTACGGCGCAGCCGGACGGGCGTGCCCGGCGGCGTCGGGTCGGTGTCACCGAGGGCGCGCGCCAGCGTCCCGGTGAGGAGGGGAGCGAGGATCAGCGCTGCTGTCGGCTCGTTGCGGTAGGCGAGGAAGCCGAACGCGAAGAGCGACAGCACGATGAGCAGCTCGCTTGCCGTGGGGCGCTGCTTCCCCTTGGCCCAGGCGGCGATCGTCAGGATCAGCATCAGCACGATCGGCAGGGACACGGCTGCCCAGAGGCTCGCCGGCTGCCACTCGTTGATGGCGCGCGTGCTGCCGGCGAACCGGCGCACGGAGGTCACGGTGTCCCACCCGGCCGGGGAGACGGCTGCCGTCGCGACGCAGGCGAGCGAGA
>JANMMN010000320.1:0-2532 GCA_031373405.1 Actinomycetes bacterium | reverse complement strand
GTGGCGTCTGCCGATCCGCCTGCACGAGCTCGGTGCATCTGCCGGGCTGAACCTGCGAGCCGACCTCGTCCGGGTCGAGTGGTCGGGGGGTGGCGTCGGACCGGACGACTCCCCGCTCCGGCTCACCGACGCCTGGGCGGGCTCGCCGCTGCCGCCGTCCGCCGTCGGGCCCATCGTCGTCGAGCGCGTCGGTTGTGACCTCGATCCCGTCGACGTCAGCACGACCGAGGGTCGACTGCACCTGACCTCGTTCGTGTGGCCCGATCAGGCTGAGCGCTTCGAGCGGCTGCGCGCCGCCTACGCTCTCGCTGACGCCACCCCGGTCCAGCTGCAGCGTGGCGACCTCGTCGCGCACCTCGACCAGCTGAGTCCCGAGCCGGGGACCGCGCTGGTCGTCTGGCACTCCTCGACCTGGATGTACCTCGACGACGCGCAGCGCGTGCGGGCGCACGAGTCCTTCGAGCGGCTCGGCGCTCTCGCGCGCAGGGAGGCACCCGTCGTGCACGTCGCCCGCGAATACCTCGGCGACCGGATGGACTCCGCGTTCGCCGTCGTCGCGCGGTGGTGGCCGGTGCCGGATTCCATGGCCGCGCTCGGTGTCGGCACCGGCGACGCCGTGCAGCTGGCCGACTCTCCCGCACACGGTCTGCCGGTCACCTGGGTCGCCCCGCGCACGGTGGTCCTCGAGGACCTCTGACCCACACCCGTCGCACCCGGACGGACGCCGACGCCGGCATCACCCGGGCCACCTGGCGCGCGCCGCACGACGAGCAGTCGGCCTCCGTGGACCACGACCGCACCCACGCAGGGGATGCGCGGAGCGGAGCGGTTCACGCCACAAGTCTGCCGGGACCACTTGACTCACGGGTGATCGAGGGCGACCGTCGGACCGCGGAGGTGACATGGCCAGCCCGGTGTGCGTGCGGTGCGACGGCGCACTCGCGCGGCTCCCAGGCCAGGACCGGTGGGCCTGCGACGTCCACGGCGCCGTCGAGCCCCTGCACCTGGCCGTGCCCGCCGAGCCGCACCACCTCGTCGACGTCGCGTCATCCTCGGGTGTTCCCGTCTGGCTCGCCTGGCCGCCGCCGTACGACTGGGCGGTCACCGGCGTACGCCGAACGGCCACGACGGGGATGGCACGGGGGGTCGCGGTCTCCTACGCCGGGCCAGGTCTCGTGTCGAGGCAGGCCGAGCTCGTGATCGTCGCCGAGGAGCCGGGCGTCGGGCTGGGCGCGTCGTACGCGGGTCTCGACACCACCGATCCTGGCTCGGAGCTGGCGTCGCTGCCGGCGGACACCAAGGTCTCGGCCGGGGGGCACATGACCGCGCTCTGGTCTCTGCCGGTGCGCGAGCCGGACCGAGTCGTCTATGTCGGTGAGGCGGCGGGCTGCTGGCTCTGGGCGATCGTGTGGCCGGTGGGCGAGTGGATGGTCGTGCACGACGACCTGCGCCTCGTCGACCTCCGGGCCGAGGAGAACCGCACCCGGATCGCCGACGTTAGGCACGGCCCGCTCTCCCCGCGCCTGTCCCGCTAGCTGGCCCGCCCGCTCCGCGATCGTCCGGTTCCGCCGAGGATCGCGCCGGGAAGCGACGGCTGCGGGGGCGGGAACGGGGTGGGGGTCGCGTAGATTGCGGGCCGTGTCGGACTGGTTGGACCTCAGGCTGCTGGGATCGGTCTATCTCACGCTCTTCGTCATCATGGACCCGCCGGGGATCATCCCGATCTTCCTGGCGCTCACGGCCCGGCGCGGGGCCAAGGTCATGGCCAAGCTCGCGCTCCAGGCCGCCCTCACCTCGTTCGGCGTCATCGTCATGTTCGCGCTGTTCGGCGAACGCATCCTGTCCTTCCTCGGGATCACGCTGCCGGCGCTGCAGGCCTCCGGCGGCCTGCTGCTGCTGATCATCGCCCTCGAGCTGCTCACCGGTAAGACGGACGAGCCCACGGAGGTCGACGACGTCAACGTCGCGATGGTGCCGCTCGGTACGCCGATGCTCGCCGGGCCGGGCGCCATCGTCGCCACGATCCTGTTCGTGCGGCAGTCCGACACGGCTCCGGAGATCACGGCTCTCGTGCTCGGGATCGTGCTCATCCACGTCACGATCTTCCTCGCGATGCGCTTCTCCACGGTGCTGGCCCGCGTCCTTCGACCCACCGGAATCCTTGTGCTGACGCGGATCGCGGGGCTGCTCGTGTCCGCGATCGCCGTGCAGCTCATCGCCAACGGGGTCTTCGGCTTCATCGCGGCCAACGGCGGTTGACGTGACCGGGCAGGACACCCTCGACGGGATGCCGCGCAAGCTCTGGACCGCCACGCCGACCAAGCTCGACACCTGGTTGGCCTGTCCGCGGCGATTCCGCTTCAGCTACCTCGACCGACGGCAGAAGGGTCCGCCGTGGGCCCACAACTCGGTCGGCTCGTCCGTGCACAACGCCCTGCGCGACTGGTGGCTGCTCCCGGTCGAGGGCCGTACGCCGGGGGCCGCGGCCGACCTCGTCGAGCGCAGCTGGCTCATCGACGGCTTCCGTGACGA
>JANMMN010000310.1:0-1856 GCA_031373405.1 Actinomycetes bacterium | reverse complement strand
CGTCACCGACGAGGTCCGCGATGTACGTCGCGTTCGCCGGCGGCACGGCGTAGTCCTCCGAGCCGTTCATGACGAGCACGCGCACCGAGATCGAGTCCAGATCGGGTTCGGGAGCCGCCCAGTAGGCCTTCTCGGCCGCGTCGTAGTGCGCGGTGGCGGCCTCGGCATTCGGCTCGGACGGGAACGAGCCGTAGCTCGTGAGGAAGGTGTTCAGCCCCTCCTGGTCCTCCGGCGGGAACAGCACGTCGAGCAGCGCTGCCGTGTCCGGGTTCGGGTCGGCAAAAAGCGGCTCTCCTGACCCATCCGTGGGTGTGATCTGACCGTTGGCGCGGTGCACGCCGCTGCCCTGCTTGGCTTTCCGGCTGTCGAAGGCTGGTCAACCAAGGGAGAGGCAACGGCGTGCGATCGAAGAGGGTATGGGCGCGGATCGTCGGGGTCGACCGCCGGGTCGTGGTGGAGGGCGTGAGCATCGACGAGGAGGCGGGCGAGATCGTGGTGTCGTGCCGCACCCGAGCGAACGCTGCACAGTGCTGCGGTCAGTGCTCGAGGCGGTCAGGCCGCTATGACCGGGGTGAGGGCCGGCGCCGTTGGAGGTCTCTGGACGCGGGGACGATGAAGGTGTTCATCGAGGCCGACGCACCCCGGGTCGCGTGTCGGGACCACGGGGTGGTGGTCGCCGAGGTGCCCTGGGCCCGCCACGATGCTGGGCACACCCGGGCCTTCGACGATCAGGTGGCGTGGTTGGTCACCCACACCTCGAAGACGGCGGTGGTCGAGCTGATGCGGATCGCGTGGCGGACCGTCGGTGCTATCGCCGGGCGCGTCGTGGTGGATGCCCGCGAGCTGCGGGATCCCTTCGATGGGCTCGAGCGGATCGGGATCGACGAGATCTCCTACCGGCGTGGCCACAAGTATCTGATGGTCGTCGTCGACCACGACACCGGCCGGCTGGTGTGGGCCAAAGCCGGCCACGACCGGGCCACCCTCCAGGAGTTCTTCGATCTTCTCGGAGCGGAACGAGCCAGTCGTATCAGGCTGATCAGCGCCGACGCGGCGGAGTGGATCGGCGACTGCGCCCTGGCCGCCTGTGAGAACGCGACGCTGTGCCTGGACCCGTTCCACATCGTCCGGTGGGCATCCCAGGCCCTCGACGTCGTGCGCCGCTGGGTCTGGAACACGCTGCGGCGCCTCGGCTTGGGTGACCGGGCCAAGCACCTCAAGGGCTGCCGCTACGCGCTCTGGAAGAACCCCGAAGACCTCACCGACCGCCAGGCCGGCAAGCTCGCCTGGATCGCGAAGCACAACAACCGCCTCTACCGGGCCTACCTGTTGAAGGAACAGCTCCGGCTCGTGTTCCAGCACCGCGGCCCCGAAGCCGAGGCGATGCTCGACGCCTGGCTCGCCTGGGCCCGCCGGAGTCAGATCCCCGCGTTCGTCGAGCTCTACCACCGCATCAAGCGCCACCGCGCTGGGATCGTCGCCAGCGTCACCCACGGCCTCTCCAACGGGCTGACCGAGAGCGTGAACACCAAGCTCCGGCTGATCACCCGCGTGGCCTACGGCTTCCGCTCCACCGACAACCTCATTGCCCTGTGCCTCCTCGACCGAGGCGGCCACTGCCCACCCCTACCCGGCCGACCGGTCAGCGCGTGACCCACGGATCTGCTCGGAGAGCCCGTTTTCCCAGGTGAGCTACTCAATCCGCAGTCCCGAGATGGCCCGAGAGATGACGAGCTGCTGGATCTGCTCGGTGCCCTCGAAGATGTCCATGGTCTCCCGGAACCGTCCAGCCGTTTCACCGGAGTCCGTGACCTGCGACTCCGTCTCCCGGAGTCCATCGGTTCCACCCGATTCCG
>JANMMN010000301.1:0-6198 GCA_031373405.1 Actinomycetes bacterium | reverse complement strand
GCCGTGCGCCCGACCACCATCCGGCTCGCTCCGCCGCTGGTCCTCACCGAGGAGCAGGCCGACTCGTTCAGTGGAGTGCTGCCTGCACTCCTTGACTCCGTAGGCGACTCGTCATGACGGCGCCGAACACCAAGGCGGCGCGGCTCGCGCGCGTGGCCAGCGAAGTGCTCGTGTCGGCCGAGGCGTCGGCCAACCTCGTCGTGCTTCGGACGCCGCCGGGCGCTGCGCAGTACCTCGCCTCCGTGATCGACCACAGCGTCCTGCCCACCGTGATCGGCACGGTCGCGGGGGACGACACGATCCTGCTCATCACCCGGGACCCGGACGGAGGCTCGGAGGTCGCCGCTGCGATGCTGAGCCTGGCGGAGAACGGTCGATGAGCTCACCCGGGGATGCCTTGTCCCCGAACAGGAACGACCGCCGTACGCCGTGCGGCGCAGACGAGAGAAGGAACGATCGTGACTGAGCGCGTGGTGCTCGCCTACTCCGGCGGGCTGGACACTTCGGTGGCCATCGGCTGGATCGCCGAGGAGACCGGGGCCGAGGTGATCGCCGTGGCGATCGACGTCGGTCAGGAGGGCGAAGACCTCGAGGTCATCCGCGATCGCGCGATCGCGTGCGGTGCCGTGGAGGCGTACGTCGCTGACGCCCGCGACGAGTTCGCCGACGAGTACTGCCTCCCCGCGCTCAAGGCCGATGCGTTGTACATGGACCGTTACCCGTTGGTCTCTGCGCTCTCGCGTCCGGTCATCGTGAAGCACCTCGTCACGGCGGCTCGTCAGCACGGTGCTTCGGTCGTGGCGCACGGCTGCACGGGCAAGGGCAACGACCAGGTCCGCTTCGAGGTGGGCATCGCCAACCTCGCGCCCGACCTCACCTGCATCGCACCGGTCCGCGACTATGCAATGACGCGCGACAAGGCGATCGAGTTCGCCGAGCGCAACAGCCTCCCGATCGACCAGACGAAGAAGTCGCCCTACTCGGTCGACCAGAACGTGTGGGGTCGCGCCGTCGAGACGGGATTCCTCGAGGACATCTGGAACGGCCCGATCGAGGAGGTGTACAGCTACACCCAGGACCCGAGCGTGGCGCGCGAGGCCGACGAGGTCGTCATCAGCTTCAGGGAGGGCGCGCCCGTCGCGATCGACGGTCGTCCCGTGACGATGCTGCAGGCCATCCAGGAGCTCAATCGCCGCGGGGGTGCCCAGGGTGTGGGTCGGCTCGACATGGTCGAGGACCGCCTCGTCGGCATCAAGAGTCGCGAGGTCTACGAGGCGCCCGGCGCCCTCGTGCTGCTCGCTGCCCGCGCCGAGCTCGCCAACGTCACCGTCGAGCGTGATCTTGCGCGGTTCGGTCGCGGCGTCGCCCAGCGTTGGAGCGAGCTCGTGTACGACGGTCTCTGGTTCTCCCCGCTCAAGCGTGCTCTCGACGGTTTCGTCGACGACGTCAACGCGACAGTCACAGGCGACGTGCGGCTCACCCTGCACGGTGGCCGAGCCGTCGTCACGGGTCGGCGCAGCGAGGAGTCGCTCTACGACTTCAATCTCGCCACGTACGACACGGGCGACACGTTCGACCAGTCCCTGGCCAAGGGCTTCGTCGACATCTGGGGCCTGTCGAGCAAGATCGCCGCGACACGTGACGGTCGGCTTGGGCGCCCCCTTGGCTGACGAGGGATCGGTTGGGGCACAACGGCTCTGGGGCGGGCGCTTCGCGGGCGGACCTTCCGATGCGATGGCTGCACTGTCGCTGTCGGTGCACTTCGACTGGCGGTTAGCGCCCTACGACCTCGCCCAGAGCCGGGCCCACGCCCGGGTGCTGCACCGAGCCGGGTTGCTGGCAGACGACGAGCTCACCGAGATGATCGGTGCGCTCGACGGCCTCGAGGTCGACGTGCGGTCGGGGGCGTTCGTGCCCGAGCCCGCGGACGAGGACGTTCACACGGCGTTGGAGCGTGGGCTCACCGAGCGTCTCGGAGTCCTGGGCGGCAAGCTGCGTGCCGGTCGGTCCCGCAACGATCAGGTGGCGACGGACTTCCGGCTGTTTCTGCGTGACCACGCACGGTTCGTCGCCGCCGCCGTGGTGGACCTCCAGCGGGCGTTGCTCGAGCAGTCGACGCGCCACGTCGACACCGCTGCGCCCGGATTCACCCACCTGCAGCACGCGCAGCCGGTGTCGTTCGGCCACGAGCTGGCCAAGCACGTGCACGCACTGGCCCGCGACGTCGACCGGCTCCGCGACTGGGACCGGCGTACGGCGCTCTCGCCCATGGGCGCGGGCGCCCTGGCGGGCTCGTCCCTCCCTCTCGACCCGCAGTCGGTCGCGCACGAGCTCGGTTTCCGCGACGCCATCCCCAACTCGATCGACGCGGTCAGTGATCGAGACTTCGTGGCGGAGTTCTGTTTCGCGACCGCAATGATCGGGATCCACCTCTCGCGCCTGGGCGAGGAGATCTGCCTCTGGACCTCGCGCGAGTTCGGCTGGGCACGCCTCGACGACGCGTGGTCGACGGGGAGCTCGATCATGCCGCAGAAGAAGAACCCGGACGTCGCCGAGCTGGCTCGAGGCAAGGCCGGTCGCCTGATCGGCGACCTCACCGGACTGCTCACGACGATCAAGGGGCTGCCGTTCGCCTACAACCGGGATCTCCAGGAGGACAAGGAGCCGGCGTTCGATGCGATCGACACCCTGCTCCTGGTCCTCCCCGCGATGACTGGGTGCGTCGCAACCCTGGTGTTCGACGTCGAGCGCATGACGGCGTCGGCTCCGGAGGGCTTCGCGCTCGCGACGGACATCGCGGAATGGCTTGTCCGCCAAGGGATCCCATTCCGCGAGGCGCACGAGGTCGCGGGCGGCTGCGTTCGTCGGGCAGAGGCGCGCGGCGTCGAGCTGTGGGACCTCTCCGACGAGGAGCTCCGCTCGATCAGCGACCATCTCACGCCGGCTGTCCGCGGAGTGTTGTCGGTGCGCGGTGCGCTCGAGGCCCGTTCGGCGTTCGGTGGTACCGCTCCCGTGCGCGTCCGCGAGCAGCTGGCCACCGTCACGGCAGTCGTCGACGCCGACGCCGGCTGGGCCGCACAGGCACCCGGAGGCTGACGGCCCGTGTCCTGGGCGCGAGTCCTGCCACGGTCGTTCTACGACCGCGAGCCGGCCGAGGTCGCGCGGGACCTGCTCGGTGCCGTCGTCGAGGTCACGACAGCCGACGGGCTCGTCGCTCTGCGCCTGGTCGAGACCGAGGCGTATGCCGGCGAGGACGACCCCGCCTCGCACGCCTGGCGTGGCCCCACGCCCCGGACACAGGTGATGTTCGGTCCACCAGGGCACGCGTATGTCTACTTCTCCTACGGCATGCACTGGGCGCTCAACGTCGTCACCGGACCCGAGGGGCACGCCGGGGCGGTGCTGCTGCGCTCGGCGCAGGTGGTCCGGGGCGAGGACCTGGCCCGGGCCCGGCGGCGCCCAGGCACGGCGACCACCCGGCTTGCCTCGGGGCCGGCCAACCTCGCGGTCGCTCTCGGCCTCGACGGGTCCTGGAGCGGGGCAGACGTCACCCGTCCCAGCGGCGCCTTGCGCGTGCGGGTCGGCACCGCAGTCGACGTCGGCGACGTGGTGATCGGTCCCCGAGTGGGGATCAGCCGCGGCATGACGACGCCGTGGCGCTTCCGGGTTGCCAGCAACCCGCACGTCAGCGGCCCCCGTCGTACGGGAGGATGAGCGCCGTGACGACGCCGGAGACCAGCGACAGCATCGACCTCGAGGCCCTCGACGACGCGGCGCGGCGCCGTGTCGCCGTCCTGGACGACCTCGCCTGGCGGGGTCTCATCGCGCAGTCGACCGATGTGCAGCAGCTGCGGGCCGCGGCCGCGGCCGGGCCGCTGACGCTCTACTGCGGATTCGACCCGACGGCTCCGAGCATGCACATGGGCAACCTCGTGCAGATCCTCACCGTGCGGCGCTTCCAGCTGGCGGGACACCGGCCGCTCGCCCTCGTCGGCGGAGCCACCGGGCTGATCGGCGACCCCAAGGAATCGGGGGAGCGGGTGCTCAACCCCTCGGAGCTCGTGGCTGAATGGGTAGCCAAGTTCCGGGCCCAGCTCGAGCGCTTCTACGACTTCGACGCCGAGGGCAACGCCGCCGTCATGGTCAACAACTACGACTGGACCCAGGGCCTGTCGACCCTGGAGTTCCTCCGCGACGTCGGCAAGCACTTCAGCGTCAACCGCATGCTCGACCGGGAGGCCGTCGCGGCTCGACTGGCCGGGAACGGCATCTCTTACACCGAGTTCAGCTACCAGCTGCTCCAGTCCTACGACTACCTCCAGCTCCACCAGACGTACGGCTGCACGCTGCAGACCGGGGGCTCGGACCAGTGGGGCAACATCGTGGCCGGCGTCGACCTCGTACGCCGTGTCACGGGCAGCCGGGTGCACGCCCTGACGACTCCGCTCGTGACCAGGTCCGACGGGACGAAGTTCGGTAAGACCGAGTCCGGCACCGTGTGGCTCGACCCTGAGCTCACCTCCCCGTACGCCTGGTACCAGTTCTGGCTCAACGCCGAGGACTCGATCGTCTCCTCGCTGCTCCGGATCTTCTCGTTCCGCAGCCACGAGGAGATCGAGGCGCTGGAGGCGTCCCTGCGGGACAAGCCCCAGGCCCGGGAGGCACAGCGGGCGCTGGCCGAGGAGCTCACCGACCTCGTGCACGGCCCGGAGCAACGGGCCCGAGTGGACGCCGCAGCCCGCGCCCTGTTCGGGCAGGGCGAGGTCGCCGACCTCGACGCCGAGACCCTCGACGCCGCCCTCGCGGCTGCCCCCCATGTCGTGGTCACACGGGCCGAGTGGGCCGAGGGGATCGGGGTGGCCGACGCACTGGCGCGCAGCGGCCTGGTCGCCTCGAAGGGGGCCGGTCGGCGCACGATCGCCGAGGGTGGGGCGTCGGTCTCCAACGTCCGGGTCACGGACGAGAACGCGGTGCTGGGCGACCCGGACCTGCTCCACGGGCGCTGGGTGCTGCTGCGACGTGGTCGGCGTCACATCGGCGGTCTGCGCCTGGCCGAGCCGAGCGACGCCGATTCGAACGCGTAAGGCCCACGACGGCAGCCCCGAGACCCGTTGCAATGACTGGGATCTCGGCGTTGCCTGCGCTCAGCCGCAGGGTGTCCGGTGTCCGATTTGACTTGGTTCCCCGTCGCCGCCTAATGTTCATCACGTCAGCCCGCCAGGGAGGAACGGACACCGACAAGGTGGCCGGTCCCGGGGCCAGACTCCCAGCCGAAACACCAAGCCTCGCAAGGGTTTGGAGAGATCGGCGCGCTCACTCCGGTGAGCTGGGAAGGGGACGGACACGGATTTGACCGTGCCAACCGGACCCGCTAGATTAGGTGAGTTGCCCCGACGGACCCCCGCCGAGAAATCGGTGAGTGTCTTCGGTGCGCGCCCGCTCCTTGAGAACTCAACAGCGTGTCAACAATCGATGCCAACAAACCCCGTCAGATGGGTCGGCACCGCGACAATCGTCGTAGGGCGCCATCGGACAGGTAGTAATTTCCTTTGGTATTGATCGAGCACAGCTCGATCCATGCCAGGAACTCTTCAGTCGATAACACCGGCTCATTCCGCCGGCTTATCAATAGACATCAACGGAGAGTTTGATCCTGGCTCAGGACGAATGCTGGCTGCGTGCTTAACACATGCAAGTCGAACGGTGAAGGAGGGCTTGCCCTCCGGATCAGTGGCGAACGGGTGAGTAACACGTGGGCAACCTGCCCCTCACTCTGGGATAACACCGGGAAACCGGTGCTAATACCGGATACGACCAGATGCGACATCCTGTCTGGTGGAAAGAATTTCGGTGAGGGATGGGCCCGCGGCCTATCAGCTAGTTGGTGAGGTAACGGCCCACCAAGGCGACGACGGGTAGCCGGCCTGAGAGGGCGACCGGCCACACTGGGACTGAGACACGGCCCAGACTCCTACGGGAGGCAGCAGTGGGGAATATTGCGCAATGGGCGAAAGCCTGACGCAGCGACGCAGCGTGAGGGACGAAGGCCTTCGGGTTGTAAACCTCTTTCAGCGGGGACGAAGCGAAAGTGACGGTACCCGCAGAAGAAGCACCGGCTAACTACGTGCCAGCAGCCGCGGTAATACGTAGGGTGCAAGCATTGTCCGGATTTATTGGGCGTAAAGAGCTCGTAGGCGG
>JANMMN010000288.1:0-9348 GCA_031373405.1 Actinomycetes bacterium | reverse complement strand
TCGGCAACGGCATCGCTGGCCTTCTCGGCACCTGGATCCGTGACCGCGTCACCTGGCGGCCCGCCCGGTTCGGCGATTCTGCGGGCGGGGCGATGTTCAGCATCCTGACCGTCGCGGTGCTCGCGTGGGTGGTCGCGTCGGCGGTGGTGGTGGTGCCGCTGGGGGCGGTCTCCACCCAGGTGCGGGGCTCGATGGTGCTCGGCGAGATCGACCGGGTGCTGCCGGACCCGACGCGCGACTGGGTGAGCGGGCTGCGCTCCGCGCTCGATTCCACCGGCCTGCCGCAGGCATTCTCCGGGTTCACCGTTGATCCGGACCTCCCCGTGGACGCCCCCGATCCGGCCCTGCTCAAGGACCCCGCCGTACGCCGTGCCTGGGGCTCGCTGGTGAAGGTCGAGGGCATCGCGGACGAGTGCGGCACCCAGGTCGACGGCTCCGGCTTCGTCTTCGCCCCGGACCGCGTGATGACCAACGCGCACGTCGTGGCCGGTGTCGACGACCCTGAGGTGCGGGTCCGGGGGACGGGCAAGTCGTGGCCCGCCCGGGTGGTCTACCTCGACCCGCGCCTCGACGTCGCGGTGCTCGCGGTCCCGGGCCTGGACGCGCCGGTGCTCACCTTCGCGGGGACCGCCCGGCGAGGTGACGCCGCCGTGATCGCGGGCTTCCCCGGGGGCGGCCCGCTCACGGCCACCCCCGCGCGGATCCGCGGCCTGATCTCCGCCCGCGGCACCGACATCTACGGCAAGGGCAAGGTCACCCGCGAGGTCTACGCCGTGCGCGGGATGATCCGTCCCGGCAACTCCGGCGGTCCGCTGCTCGCACCCGACGGCACGGTGGACGGTGTCGTCTTCGCGACGGCTCTGGACGACCCCGACACCGGCTACGCCCTGACCGCCCGCGCGGTCGCTGCCGCTGCCCGCGACGGCGCCACAGCCACCCGACCGGTCGCCACCGGCTCCTGCGCCACCCGTTGACCCTGACCCGTCAGGTCTGGCCGATGTCGGAGGAGGCGAGTCCTTCCTGCCAGAGCCGGGAGGTCGCCTCGAGGCCGTAGCGCTCCACGAGGTCGTCCCAGAGGCGGCGCAGGGCGACCGGGCCCTGGGCCGCGGTCGCCGTCACGACGCGTACCAGACCCTCGTGCTCGTGCTCGGTGAGCGACTCGACCATCACCAGACCTCCTCGCCCTCGCAGCCGTGCCCCCCACACTAAGAGGGTGTGTCCCCATTCAGCCCGAGAAAGAAACCGGCAGTAGGCATCGCTTGCACCTGCCAATTCGCGGTGCTCGCTCAGCGGCCTCCCATCACGATGACGGAAGTCGGAGCGCCGCGTCGGCGGCCAGCCAGAACAAGCCCTCCCGGACGTCGAAGGCGCTGTGCCATCCCCGGTGATCCCAGTCGTCGCCAGCCAGTGAGTCACCGGCATACAGCAGAGACACAAGTCGTGCCCCCCGATACGCCGCGACCGCCAGGAGCGCGGACGCTTCCATCTCGACGGTGATGCACCCGTCCACGTCGACGCGGCGCGCCACACGGGTGCGTGCCTCTCGGTACGGCGCATCGGTAGTCCACGTCCGGCCCGTAACGAAGGGGACGCCCGCGTCAGTCAGCGTGGCCACGACGCACGCAACCAGGCGGGGGTCCGCCTCGATCACGCGGGACGGCGCGGCATAGTGGAACGACGTTCCCTCATCTCGGACAGCCGATTCGACGATCACGGCGTGACCCATGACCAGACCGGGCACCAGGGCCCCGGCCCCGCCCACCGCGACGAACTCCCGCCCGCCGAGGGCGATGACCTCCTCGAGAAGCCCACCAGCGAGCGGCGCTCCCACGCCGGCGTGCACCACTGCTAGACGCTCACCGCGATGCACGATCTCCAGCACCCTGTGCGGGCCGTGCGCCCACATCCGCGTCTCGACCAGGCGCGCATCGTCACGAGCAGCGATCTTGTCGATCATCTCGACGAAGAAGCAGAAGACGACCCGGGATGGCATGTCCGTCCCGTGCCCGGTGCTCCGGGGCTCGATGAAGCCCGGGGAGTCGAGGTCGTCCTCGAGCAGTGGCAGATCCACAACAGCCTCCTTTGCCGGATGGACAGGCAGCCTACGGATCGGGCGGCGACGCATACAGGGACCGCGCACGTGTGCCGTTCGCGCTCGCCTCCGTGAGAACGAACCGGGACTAGGGTTCGAACGTGACGCAGCCGGGATCGACGCCAGCGCCGGCGCTGTCGCCCGGCTGCTTTTCTACGCTGGAGCAACCACGGCTGCCCTTCGGAGAGCTGACCCTGCGACCCTGGCTGTTGTCGGATGTGGCAGGGCTGGTGCGCGCCTACGCAGACCCGGACATCCACCGGTGGCACGCTCGGTCTTTGACCTTGGCTGACGCCGAGTCGTGGATCGACCACGAGTCGGACCGTTGGGGGCAAGAGCGCGGCGGCAGTTGGGCGATCACCCGCGATGACCTGCTGATCGGTCGCATCGGGATCGGTGTTGTCTCGCTCGAAGAGGCCTGCGCTGGGATCAGCTACTGGGTGCTCCCCGAGGCTCGCGGGCGCGGGGTGGCGACCCGCGCCATCGGCGCTGTTGCAGACTGGGCCTTCGATGCCGTGGACTTTCACCGGCTAGAGCTCGACCACTCGACACAGAACCCGGCCTCCTGTCGCGTCGCCATGAAGGCTGGCTTCGTCCCGGAGGGCACCTTGCGCGGACGGGGGATGCACCTCGACGGATGGCATGACATGCACAAGCACGGACTGCTTGCTGACGATGCTCGACTAGGTAAGCCCCACGCATAGGTGCCGAGAGCGCTCACCGGGCTCGTGAAAGGATCTTCCGGTGCCATCCCCGAGGACGTCGTTCATCGTTGCCGCCCTGGGACTCGTGCTCGCACTGGGCGGGACTGTCGCGTTCTTGAGCCCCGACGTACCGATCGCCGTATCCATGGGGCTGATCCTCGCGGGTTGGGCTGTCGCCATCGTGGGCGCTGGACTCGGGGTCACCGGCCTCGTGCGAACTTGCCGGACGCTTCCTCGGAACCCGCCCGCTGGCTGGTGCGCAGATCCGGAGAGCGGTTCCGGACAGAGGTACTGGGACGGCAATGGCTGGACCAACCACACGGCCTAACGCAGATGCGCCGTTACAGATCGGGTTCGGCGGGACGCGGTTCTGCCTGACGTCGACAGGCGGGTGCGTCTGTCTCACGCTGGTCGTGCTCGAACTCGTAGTCACACTCACCGCACGTGCCGTCCGGTGGCGTCCCGAACGAGCCGTCCGGGTGCTCCCGCCAGTCATGCTGGCAGTCGGGACAACTGCCGTAGAAGGCATGAGTGCGACGCTTCGCCCGCCGACGAGTCAGCCAACCGCTCACGCCTTGATCCTATGAGCGGGGGAACCGCGCCTAGGTGCCTGATGGTCTGCTGGGCTGGTCGCCGAGCGAGCGTGTGACCCACGTCCGCGCACCGTGCATCCCTGCCGATATCGCCCGGCCGCGGCTTCCCAGGGGCCGCCTGCGAATAGGAACACACGCTCTCAGGTGGCGCGCGTCCCGGAGATTCCGCTGCCGTCTCAGCACCAGGGACATCGGGCTGAGTCAGCCGAGGGTGTGCAGCCATTCCAGGAGCACGGAGTCGAACGCGTCCGGGTCCTCCTCCTGCGGGAAGTGACCGACGTGGTCGAGGTCGACCCGGGTGTACGCCGCGGCCACGAAGTCCTCGGAGCCGTCGACGGCGTGCAGCACGATCGCGCCGTCCTGCACGCCGTGCACCTGGAGCACCGGGACCCGCACCGGCTCGGCGAGGACGTCGGTAAAGCGCCGCCCGTCGCGACGCGGGATCGACCGGATCGCCCAGCGGTGGAACTCCACCGAGCAGTGCGCCGTGTTGGGCACGAGCATCGCCGCCCGGTAGACGGCGGCGGTCTCGGCGTCCGGCCAGGCCGAGCCGGACCACCGGCGAAGGAACGACTCGACCAGTGCCGCGTCATCGCGGGTGAGCTGACGCTCGGGCACGAACGGACGCTGGAAGCCGAGCACGTAGCTGCCGAGCCGACGCTGCTCCGGGTCGGTGATGAACGCCTTGCGCAGCACCGTCGGGTGCGGCATGCCGACCACGGCGATCCCCCGCACGACCTCGGGGTGGCGGGCCGCCAGCGTCCAGGCCACCAGGCCGCCCCAGCCCTGACCGACGACCACGGCGTCCTGCGCGCCGAGGGTCCGGATGAGCGCCGCGACATCGTCGGCGAGCGTCAGCGGGTCGTAGCCGTGGGGGGTGTGGTCGCTCCCGCCGTACCCGCGCATGTCGACCGCGACCGCGCGGTAGCCGGCCGCGGCGAGCGAGCTGACCTGGTGCCGCCAGGTCCACCAGAACGTCGGGAAGCCGTGCAGGAGCAATACGAGCGGACCGTCGCCGGCCTCGACGAGGTGGAAGCGGCACGCGTTGGCGGCGACGTCGCGATGGGTCCACGGGCCGGGGGCCCTGATGACGTCGTGGGGATCGGGGAGCACGGGGCGGCTAGAGGAGATCGGGGGCCTTGCGCGAGAGCACGGCCTTCGACTTCTCGATGGATGCCGCCGAGCGCTGGGCACCCTTGACGCTCTCGAGCTCCCGGCGGCCGAGGAGGCCGAGGATCGTCGCCCCGATGATGAGCAGCAGGGTCACGATGCCGAAGCCGGCCCAGATGGGCAGCCCGAGCGCGACGAGGACCCACGCCAGGGTCAGCAGCAGGAAGATCAGTCCGAAGAATCCCGCGGCGGCGGCGCCGAGGATCATTCCGGAGCCCTTGCCGGCCGTGCGGGCGGAGTCGCGCAGCTCGGTCTTCACCAGCTCGATCTCACCGCGCACCAAGGACGAGAGGTCCTCGGTCACGCCGGAGATCAGCGTGCCCAGTGACTGCTTGTCGCTCACGGCCCGTCCCTCCTCGGCGCCCCTCCGTGGGGCGCGACCTAGAGGCTATCGAGTGTCGGGCGCGCGTGGGTCGCTCGCGTAGACGTCGGGGATCCCGTCGCCGTCGTCGTCGGCCTCCTCGATCGCCGCGATCTCGGCGTACGCCCGGCCCCGGGCCAGCAGCGCGATCGCCGCGAGGACCGCCGCGATCGTGGAGGCGAGCAGGATCCCGATCTTCGCCGCCGTCTGTCGCACCGGGTCGGCCTCGAAGGCGAGCTCGCCGATGAGCAGCGAGACGGTGAACCCGATCCCCGCCAGGATCCCCACTGCGAGGACGTCGTTCCAGCGCAGCGACGAGGAGAGCGAGGCGCGGGTGAACCGCGCCACCGTCCATGCCCCCCCGATGACCCCGAGCGGCTTCCCGACGACGAGACCGACCACGATCGCCACGGCCACGGGCTCCCCGATGGCCGAGCCGCCGAGGCCGACGAAGGTGACGCCTGCGGAGAAGAACGCGAACAGCGGCACGCACACACCGGCGGCGAGCGGACGGATCGCGTGCTCGTAGCGGTCGGCCGGCGCGCGCTCCTCGCCCGGGTCGCGGCGTACGCGGGTGAGCAGGCCCAGCGCGACACCGGCGACGGTGGCGTGGATCCCGCTCGCGTGCATGAGGCCCCACACGACGAGGGCCAGCGGCACGTAGACGACCCAGGTGCTGACCCGCAGCCGCTGAAGGCCCCACCACGCGGCGAGGCCGACCATCGCGAGCAGGAACGGAGCGATGGCGAACGCGTCGCTGTAGAACACCGCGATCACCAGGATCGCGCCGAGGTCGTCGACGACCGCGAGGGTGAGCAGGAACGCGCGCAGTGCCACGGGCAGCTTCGAGCCCATGACCGCGAGCACCGCGAGGGCGAAGGCGATGTCGGTGGCCATCGGGATGCCCCACCCGCTCGCCGCGTCCGGATCACCCATCAGGCGTACGACGAGGACGTAGAGCAGGGCGGGCACGACCATGCCGCACAGCGCAGCCACGACGGGGACCATCGCCTTGGTCAGCTTCGAGAGCGTGCCGAGGACGAGCTCGTGCTTGAGCTCGAGCCCGGCGACGAAGAAGAACACGGCGAGCAGCCCGTCGGCCGCCCAGGTCGACAGCGTGAGGTCGAGGTGCAGCGCCGCTGGCCCGACCGTGATCTCGCTGAGCGCCTCGTAGGACTCGCGCCACGGCGAGTTGGCCCACCCGAGTGCGGTGACCGCGGCCACGAGCAGCAGCGCACCGCCGACCGTCTCCTGGCGCAGCGCGGCGAGGAGGTGCGAGCGCTCGGAGAGAGGAAGCCGGTCGAAGACCACCTTCGGCTCGCTCACCGCACCTCCCAGCTCGACCCGCCTCACCCTGCCACAGCGAGTCCGCGTCATCACTGGCCGTGGTGTCGTGTCCAGGGGTCGGAGCCGACACCACCACCAGCGATGGGGGGAAGTCAGTCCTCGGTGCCCGCGTCGACCGCGAGGCCGTGGCCGATGAGGGCCATGACGTTGGCGTCGGCGAGGGTGGAGACGTCACCGATCTCGCGGTGCTCCGCGATGTCGCGCAGCAGCCGTCGCATGATCTTCCCGGAGCGGGTCTTGGGGAGCTCGGCGACGATGAGGATCTGGCGAGGCTTCGCGATCGGGCCGATCTCGTGCGCGACGTGGTTGCGCAGCGTCGTGACGATGTCGTCGCCGGCATCGACTCCTTCGCGCAGGATCACGAAGGCGACGATGCCCTGGCCGGTCGTGTCGTCCGTGGCACCGACCACGGCCGACTCGGCGACGAGCGGGTGCGACACCAGAGCTGACTCGACCTCGGTGGTGGAGATGCGGTGCCCGGACACGTTCATGACGTCGTCGACCCGACCGAGCAGCCACACCGCACCGTCCTCGTCGAGCTTCGCGCCGTCGCCGGCGAAGTAGAGGCCGGGCCAGCGCGACCAGTAGGTCTCGCGGTAGCGGTCGTTGTCGCCCCAGATCCCGCGCAGCATCGAGGGCCACGGCTCGGTGAGCACCAGGTAGCCGCCGCCGCCGTTGCCCACCGGGCGGGCCTCGTCGTCGACGACCTGCGCGCCGATGCCGGGCAGCGCACCCATCGCCGAGCCGGGCTTGGTCGCGGTGACACCGGGCAGCGGACTGATCATGATCGCGCCCGTCTCGGTCTGCCACCAGGTGTCGACGATCGGGCACCGCTCGCCACCGATGACGCGGCGATACCACATCCACGCCTCGGGGTTGATCGGCTCGCCGACCGAGCCGAGGACGCGCAGGGAGCTCAGGTCGAAAGCCTCGGGGATGCCCTCGCCCCACTTCATGAACGTGCGGATCGCGGTCGGAGCGGTGTAGAGGATCGAGACGCGGTACTTCTCGATGAGCTCCCACCAGCGGCCGTTGTGCGGGGAGTCCGGGGTGCCTTCGTACATCAGGCTCGTCGCGCGGTTGGCGAGCGGGCCGTACACGACATAGGAGTGGCCGGTGACCCAGCCGATGTCCGCGGTGCACCAGAACACGTCGCTGTCGGGCTTGAGGTCGAACACCTGGCGGTGGGTGTACGCCACCTGCGTGAGATAGCCACCGGTGGTGTGCAGGATTCCCTTGGGCTTACCGGTGGTGCCCGAGGTGTAGAGGATGAACAGCGGGTGCTCGGCGTCGAACGCCTGTGCCTCGTGGGTGCTCGGCTGCGCGTCGACCAGGTCGTGCCACCAGACGTCCTTGTCGGTCCAGTCGACCTCTTGGCCGGTGCGCCTCACGACGAGCACGTGGCGCACCGACGGCGACGCGGCGACCGCCTCGTCGACCGCGGGCTTGAGCGCCATGGCCTTGCCCTTGCGGTGACCGCCGTCACTGGTGATGACGAGGACGGCCTCGGCGTCCTCGATCCGGCTGCGCAGCGCCTCGGCCGAGAAGCCGCCGAACACGACCGAGTGCACCGCGCCGATGCGCGCGCAGGCGAGCATCGCGACCGCGGCCTCGGGGATCATCGGCAGGTAGATGGCGACCCGGTCGCCGGCCCGGACGCCGAGCGACTCGAGCGCGTTGGCCGCCCGGCACACCTCGGCGAGCAGCTGGGCGTAGGTGAGGTCACGGGTGTCGCCCGGCTCGCCCTCGAAGTGGTACGCAACCTGGTCGCCGTGCCCAGCAGCGACGTGGCGGTCGACGCAGTTGACCGCGACGTTGAGCGTGCCGCCGTCGAACCAGCGGGCGAAGGGTGCGTCCGACCAGTCGAGCGCCGTGGTCCACGGCGTCTCCCACTGCAGCGCGGCAGCCTGCTCCTCCCAGAAGCCGATGCGGTCGGCGTTCGCCTGCGCGTAGAGCTCCGCCCCCGCGTTGGCGTGCGCCGCGAACTCCGCCGTCGGCGGGAAGGTGCGGTCCTCGTGCGACAAGTTCTCGATGGCGTCGTGGCTCATGCCGCTCCTGAGGTCGGGCTGATCGGTCGGGTCGCCGCGTTGGTCAGCGGTGTCGTCCCGTCTACCTCACCAGCCGCGGTCGGTCAGGACAAGCCCGTGATCGACGCGATCCGCAGGAAGCGCCGTACGCGGTCACCCGGGGTCGGCGTCGGGTCCCGGCGCAGGGCTCGTAGCGTGGCGGTCATGGCCTCCGACGTCCTCGCTCCGCTGCTCGACCTGCCCGGTGTCGCCGACGCCGTCGCGCGGGCCCGGGCGAACGTCGACTCGGTGCTGTGGGACCGCGCGATCCGCAACCGGGCCGCCGACGTGGTCGCCGGCTCGCGGTTGCGCGGCGGCTGGGCGTCGGCGGCCATCGACGGCGCGGAGGTCCGCCCGGATGCTCTCGTGTCCGGCGACGCGCTCGACGACTCACCGATCGGCCGGGTCGTCGCGGCGTCCCTCGCGGTGCAGGGCGAGATCCCGCACCTCGTCGACCTCGTCGGTCGAGCACCCCTGCAGGCGCTGACCCGGCTGCACGCGGTCGCCGGCAGCGCCCTGGTGGAGGCTGCCGAGCGCGGCTTCCCCCGTCGGGACGAGGTCGCCGACGATCCCCTGCGTCTCGGCGCGCTGCCCTCTGCCGCCCAGGCGTCGGCGCGGATGACGGCGCTGGCGCACGTGCTCACCGTCCCGACGACGGCACCGGCCCTCGTCGTCGCTGCAGTCGCCCACGCGGAGATCGCGGTCACTCGCCCGTTCGCCTGGGGCTCGGGTCTCGTCTCGCGGGCCATGACCCGCCTGGTGCTGGCGGCGCGCGGCGTCGACCCGGACGGGCTGAGTGTCCCCGAGGCCGGCCTGTTCGCCGCCGGCCGCACGGCGTACGCCGACGCTCTCCGCGCCTACGCCACCGGCGCCCCCGACGGCGTGGCCCAGTGGCTGATCCTGCACGCCGACACCGTGCGGGTGGGGGCCGACGAGTCACGCCGGATCCTCGCCGACCTGCCACCGGCCTGACCGCCTCGGGCGATGAGGACGCCGATCACGCTGCGGGCAGTCG
>JANMMN010000286.1:0-3266 GCA_031373405.1 Actinomycetes bacterium | reverse complement strand
GCCGGCGAGATGCGTCAACGGCTCATCGAGCTCGGTGTCGAGGGAGTGCAGGCCCGCACCTTCCACTCGGCAGCGCTGCGCCAGCTGCGCTACTTCTGGCCCCGCGTCGTGGGCGGTGCGGTGCCCGAGATCCTGGCGAGCAAGGCGCGGCTGCTCGGACCGGTCCTGCGCCGGGCCGGCTTCGCCGATCCCAGCCTCGCCCGCGACGTCGCCGGCGAGATCGAGTGGGCGAAGGCCAACCAGCTCGTCGCCGCCGACTATGCCGTGGCAGCGGCCGGCGCCCGCCGCGAGCCCCCGGGAAGCCTCACCCGCGACAACGTCGCGGAGCTGTTCGCGGCGTACGACGACCGCAAGACGGCCGACGGCCTCATCGACTTCGAGGATGTCCTGCTGCTCACGGTGGCCTTCCTCGACACCCGCCCCGACATCACCGACGAGATCCGCGCGGCCTATCGCTGGTTCACCGTCGACGAGTATCAGGACGTGAACCCGCTCCAGCAGCGGCTGCTCGAGCTGTGGCTCGGCGATCGCGACGACCTGTGCGTGGTCGGTGATGCGAGCCAGACCATCTACACGTTCACGGGTGCCAGCTCGTCCTACCTCGTCGACTTCCGCACTCGCTACCCGCACGCCACGGAGGTGCGCCTGGTGCGCTCCTACCGCTCCACGCCCCAGGTGGTGTCGCTCGCCAACCGCGTGCTCGCGAGCGCCGGGGGTCGAGAGTCGCGGCTCAAGCTCGAGCTGCGCGCCACCCGTGACGACGGCCCCGAGCCGCAGGTGACGGCGTACGACGACGAACCCGCCGAGGCGGCCGGAGTCGCGCGGGCCATCACGACACTGGTCAAGGCCGGCACCCCCGCACGCGAGATCGCCGTGCTCTATCGCATCAACGCGCAGTCCGAGGCGTTCGAGGAGGCGTTGGCGGAAGCCGGGATTCCCTATGTGCTGCGCGGTGAATCGGCGTTCTTCGGCCGTGGCGAGGTGCGTGAGGCGGTCACCCGCATCCGTGGGGCGGCCCGAGGCGGCGACGCGACAGGTGCGCTCGGTGCTGATCTGCGCTCGGTGCTGACGGCGATGAACTGGAGCAGCGGACCGCCGAGCGGCACGGGCGCCGTGCGCGAGCGGTGGGAGAACCTGCTGCGCCTCGTCACCCTTGCCGACGACCTCGAGCGAGCCAATCCTGATGCCACCCTCTCCGACCTCGTCGCCGATCTCGACCAGCGCGCCGCGACCCAGTCGGCGCCCGCCGCCGACGGCGTCACGCTCGCGACCGTGCACGCGGCCAAGGGCCTCGAGTGGGATGCGGTCTTCGTCGCCGGTCTCGTCGACGGCACCTTCCCGATCCAGTACGCCGACACGCCGGCGCGGCTCGAGGAGGAGAGGCGGCTGTTCTACGTCGCGTGCACGCGTGCCCGCACGCACCTCGGGCTCTCGTGGGCACGTCGCCGCAACGGCCGCGCCAAGGATCGGTCGGCCTTCCTCGACGCTGCGGTCGGGCCGGCGGTCGATGCACTCACGACCGGGTCCGGCGTGCACCGCGGGAGCGGGTCGCGATCGCCGGAGCGGCCTCGTCGGCGTGGTCCGGCGACGTGCCGGGTGTGCGGCAACGCCCTCGTCTCGGGGGCCGAGTCGGCACGTGGACATTGCCGCACCTGCCCGGCGGCGTACGACGCGGCGCTGCTCGCACGCCTCATCACGTGGCGCACGGATGTCGCAGGGCAGCAGTCGGTGCCTGCCTACGTCGTGCTCACCGATGCCACCCTGGAGACCGTGGCCACCGATCTGCCGACCGACGCCCGTGCGCTGCTGGCCATCCCGGGCATCGGCGCGCGCAAGGTGGCGGCGTACGGAGATCAGGTGCTCGCTCTCGTGCGCGGTGAGGACCCTCCGTCGCAGACCGACGAGCCCGCCTGACCGAGACGATCGGATCTGCGGTCATCGGCGCCGTCGAGGACACGAACTGGTCACGTTCGGCGGGACACGCCGGAAAACCTCGTTGCGCGCCGGCGCGGGGCCTGCGTAATCTCTGAGATGCGCACGAGAGCCGTGTGCGACGAGCGCCCCGAGCGCCCGACGAGAGCAGAGGAGGTGGCCCGCATGTCGACCTACATCACCGACGCGGCCGCCTTCGTGCTGCCCGCGGGCGTCTCCGTCGTGGCTGCTGCCGCGGCGTTTACGGCGTCCGTGACGCGTCGCCCGGCCGCCGCCGTCGCGCACTCGACCGATCTCTCCGCTCCGTGGTCGGGCGCCGGCACCGCCAAGCGCAGCGCCACCGGCACGTCGTACGACCCGCAGTCTCGAGGATCCACTGGGTGACACCTCACCCTCGCAGCACCTCGAGGCCGCGGATCCCGACACCGGGAACCGCGGCCTTCGTCTTTGTCCGGGTACCCCTCCCGATTCTCCCGGGTCTTCCCTCCCGAGAGAGCGGCGTTCGATCCGCACGCTGCACGACGAAGCCACACCCACCGCATCACCCGCGTCGAACGATCACCCGATCGCCCTCGCCGCACCAGCCCTACCCCCTTGTCCTTGCACGACATCGAGGACCGCGGTGATCCCGCGGTACGTGAAGGAGGTGACCGCACGATGAGCGTCCTGACCACGGACACGACCCCCACCCATGGGGCACCGAACCCGGACTGGATCGACGCCAGCACACCGTGCCGGTCGTACGACCCGGAGCTGTGGTTCGCCGAGCGTCCCGACGACGTCGCGCTCGCCCAGGCCCTGTGTGGCGACTGTCCCCTGCGGGCAGCCTGTCTCGCGGGTGCCCTGGACCGGCGTGAGCCGTGGGGCGTCTGGGGTGGAGAGCTGTTCGAGCGTGGATCGGTGGTGGCGCGCAAGCGTCGCCCCGGCCGTCCGCGCAAGGACGACCACCTCGACCGGCACGTCGCCGAAGCCGCGCTCGCGCAGCGGATGGCCGAGCTCGCCCGTGAGCTGGCCTCCGACGCCGACGACGTCGACGACGAGCTCGCCGACGTCCGCGCCATCCCGGCGCAGCGTGGCGGAGCCGCCGCATGACCGCTCGTACCGCGCCCGGCACCCCGACGCCGCGCGCCCTTACCGCCCCCGAGGCGGATCACCACGACCGGGTGCCGCAGACCGCGGCTCCCCCCTCGAGCTTGGAGTCCGACATGCATTTCCTTCCTGACCAGCTCGCTCGCAACCATCTCGACCAGCGCCGGGCCGAGGTGCGCGCGTCGCAGCTGCGACGCGTCGCCCTCGCCGCTCGCCGGGCAGAGCAGGCCAAACGCCGTGCCCGC
>JANMMN010000285.1:0-3601 GCA_031373405.1 Actinomycetes bacterium | reverse complement strand
GCGAAGGCGGCCCGCTCGGACTCCTCGGGCGCGCCCGCCCCGTCGGTGTCGGGCGAGCGGGTGAGCAGCACCTGGACCCCGATGGCGGCCAGGCGACCCTCGATCCGCACCGCGAGGTCGCCAGCGATCGCGGACTCGTTGAGCTCGCCGAGGACGAGTCCGTGGTCGGGGCCGCCGTGCCCGGGGTCGAGCACGACGACCTTGTCGGCGACCCCGCTGCACAGGAACTCGAGCGCCTGCTGCTCGCGCAGGATCGCGGCGTGACCTCCACCGCTCATGGTGCGGCCGAGCCGCGCCATGGCCCGGAAGGTGTCCGGGCCGCAGGTGCCGTCGGGGTCGACGCCGACGCTGCGTTGGAACTCGCGCAGTGCCACGTCGGTGGCCGGACCGAACACGCCGTCGACCCGACCGAGGTCGAAGCCGAGCCCCGAGAGTCGCTGCTGGAGCCCGAGCACATCGTCTCCGGAGACCAGGTGCCCCGGGCTGTAGGACAGCACCCGGTCCCCGAGTGCCCAGCGCGCCTCCTCGAGGCGACGGAACGTGTGCACCCCGACGACGCCGTCGACGGTGAGGCCACGTTCCTGCTGGAACGCGCGCACCGCTCGATCGACGGCGTCGTCGAAGCAGACGATCGAGGGGTCACTGCCGGGCTCGTGGGTGGGGAGCAGCCCGAGCCGGCCCAGCCGATCACGAATCTCCGCGACCGCAGCACCGGTGTCCCCGCGTCGCGACGCAGGAGGGGTCACTCGGGCTACAGGAACTCGGCGAGGTCGGCGAGGAGCGCGGCCTTGGGCTTGGCTCCCACGATCTGCTTCACCAGCCGCCCACCCTGGTAGACGTTCATCGTCGGGATCGACATGATCCGCTCGGCCGCGGCGATCTGCGGGTTCTCGTCGATGTTGAGCTTGACGACGGTGAGCTTGTCGGAGTTGGCGGCGGCAATCTCCTCGAGGATCGGCGAGACCATCTTGCAGGGTCCGCACCACTCGGCCCAGAAGTCGACGAGCACAGGCTTGGTGGAGAGCAGGACGTCGTCGGTGAACGACGCGTCGGTCACGGTCTTGGTGGCGCCCATGCGTGGGCTCCTTCCTGATCGGGGTCGTGCTTCGGTCGGCTGCGGACCACGGTACGGCGTGGTCCGGACGGTAGGCCCGGTGTGCGGGCACGGCGCGGCGTGCGTCGCCGTAGGGCTGCCTCAGGCGAGGGCCTGCGCGGGTTCGCGGGAGGACTCGGTCGCCTCGAGATCGGTGAGGAACCGTTCGGCGTCGAGCGCGGCGGCGCAGCCGGAGCCGGCCGCGGTGATCGCCTGGCGGTAGCTGTGGTCGACGAGGTCGCCGCACGCGAAGACACCGGGGAGGTTCGTGAGCGTGGTGCGGCCGGCCACCTGCACGTAGCCCTCGTCGTCGAGGTCGACCTGCCCGCGGACGAGCTCCGAGCGGGGGTCGTGGCCGATCGCCACGAACAGCCCGGTGACCTCGAGCGACCGGGTCTCGCCGGTGACGGTGTCGCGGAGGACTACCGCGGAGAGCCTGTCCTCGCCCACGACCTCGGTGACCTCGGAGTTCCAGGCGTAGGAGATCTTGGGGTTGGCGAAGGCCCGCTGGGCCATGATCTTGCTGGCCCGCAGCGAGTCGCGGCGGTGCACGAGGGTCACGCTGTCGGCGAAGCGGGTGAGGAAGGTGGCCTCCTCGATCGCGGAGTCGCCACCTCCGACGACGGCGATGTCCTGGTTGCGGAAGAAGAACCCGTCACAGGTCGCGCACCACGAGACGCCGTGCCCCGAGAGGCGCTTCTCGCCGTCGACGCCGAGCTCGCGGTAGCTCGAGCCCATGGCCAGGATCACGCTGTGGGCGGTGTAGGTACGCCCTTCGCTGTCGGTGACGGACTTGAGGGGTCCGGTGAGGTCGACGGCGGTGATGTCGTCGGTGATGATCTCCGCGCCGAACCGTTCGGCCTGGGCGCGCATGCTCTCCATCAGCACCGGGCCGGTGACGCCGTCGGTGAACCCGGGGAAGTTCTCGACCTCGGTCGTGTTCATCAGGGCTCCGCCCGCCGTCACGGCACCCTCGAACAGCAGCGGCGCGAGCTGGGCGCGTGCGGCGTAGATCGCAGCCGTGTACCCGGCGGGGCCGGAGCCGATGATGATCACGGTGCGGACGTCGCTCACGACGGGCCTCTCTCGGGGGTGGAGCGGGTCCCGGGCGGGAACCGAGCGGCTGGAGCACCAGCCGACGTGGACCCCAACGATCCTAGGCCGGACCGCATTCCGTCGGCGCGGCCTGGGTCCGCCGTGGCCGAGACGCTCAGGGAGCCGGGATCCGCACCCACACGAGGAGCTCGACGTCGTTCGTCGTGCAGCCGGGACCGACCACCCAGACCTCGAGGGTCGTGACGTCGTCCTGGGTCGGGAGCACGATGACGTCGGCGGCCCGGCCCTCGTAGGTCGCCTGGTCGATCGCGACCGCCGCCACACCGGGCCGACCGGCGAGCTGCTCGACGCAGGCGGGGATCGTCGCCGGGGTCAGCAGCGACTTGGTCGTCGGCGCCGCCCCTGCGCTCTCCGGTGCCGAGGTCGCCTGGGCGTCGGTCGGCAGCGGTGAGGTGCGGCTCTGGGTGACCAGGGCCGAGGCCTGGGCGGTGAGGCTCTCCCGGGTGTAGGTCGTCCCCGTCGATCGCAGCGAAGCGCCGGAGGAGTCGGCCATCGCCGCCGAGACTCCGCCGGCGGTGCCCGCATCGTTCCCGAGCGCGCCCCCCCGGACGATCGCGGCACCGCCACCGATGACGACGACGGCGGCCGCGGCTCCGGCCAGCAGCCGGAACGAGCGCGAGGACGGTCCGCGTGTCGGGGTGGGCAGCACGGTGACCGAGGCGAGGGAGCCCGGCGCCGGGGCGCCATCCGCTCGGTCCGGGTCAGGTGTCGCCCCGGCGAGGGATCGCGTGCTCGGCGCCTGGCGGCGCTCCTCGGCCAGCACCGCGTCGAGCCGGGCGGAGACATGGTCGGGCAGCGGCGGGTCGTCGGTGCGCAGCGAGGCGAGCAGGGCGCGGACGAGGACGTCCTGCTCCGCGCTCGCCTCGGGTCCCGGCGTGTCGGGACCCGTCGGGTCGTCGGTGACGTCGGTCACGGGATCACCTCCGGGTCGGTCGTCGGGCTCGGGTCCGGCCCGGTGGGGCCGCGGGAGCCGCTCGCTGCCGATGGGACGCCGAGGTCCGCGTCGAGGTTCCGCAGACCGCTCAGCGCGACCGCCAGCCGGGCCCGGCCGCGCGAGCAGCGGCTCTTGATCGTGCCCTCGGGGACGCCGAGCACCTCGGCGGCCTCGGCGACCGAGAGCCCCTCGACGTCGACCAGCACCACCGCGGCGCGTTGGTCGACCGGCAGCGCGGCCAGGGCCTTGTCGATCTCCATCCGCAGCTCGAGCCGGTCGAGGTCGTCGCGCGGGTCCGCGAGGCCGCGGTATCCGGTGTCGCCGTCCTCGTCCGGGAGCGGAACCGTCGGACGCACCTTGCGGCGACGCATCCGGTCGAGGCAGGCGTTGACCACGACCCGATGCAGCCAGGTCGTCACGGCCGACTCGCCGCGGAAGGAGGAGGCGTTGCGATAGGC
>JANMMN010000273.1:0-5592 GCA_031373405.1 Actinomycetes bacterium | reverse complement strand
GTGACCGGCTGGCTCGGGTCGACCGGTGCGTCGGGAAGCGCGGAGGCGACCATCGCTGCCGCCGACGACGGAGACGGGGTCGGCGACGGCGTCGGCGTCGGCGTCGGCGTCGGCGTCGGCGTGGTCGATGGGATCGTCGAGACAGAGGTTCCGGCGCCGCCGGAGATGGTGCCGCTGCCGTTCTTGTCCAGGGGGCAGGAGATCGACGCCTGCGACCCGTTGGTGCCGCCGACCGTGGTGCACGCGCTGGACGACAGCGCCTTCGCCAGCGCATCGAGTGCTTCGCGCAGCCGCTTGTCTGCGTCGGCCTTGGCCGCTGCCTGCCTGTCCGCCTGGACCTGGGCGGGTGACCGGACCGGGGAGGTCGCGCGACCCTTCGTGGTCGTGGTCGTGGTTGTCGTCGTGGTCGTTCGGGTTCCAGCCGGCTGACGGACCAGCGTCGTGCGCTGGTATCGCCGCAACAACGACTCGATGCGGGCGCGAGCCTGAGCTGAGGTGATACGCGGGACGGTCACGACCATCGCAGCACGGAGCGGGGCGATGACGAGGGTGCGCGTCGACGGCGTCGCGGTGGACGTCGCGCTCCCGGCGCTCGCGGGTGCCCGAGTGACGACTGGTGCGGCGTTCGCCGCCGTGGAGGTCGCGGCGATGAGGCCGACGAGCATCGCGGCGCTGATGACGACGGCGACGAGCCGCTGCAGCGGACCCGGGTGGCGCCACGACGGCACGGGCACCGCAGGGCGCTCTGCCCGCGTGCCATCCCGATCGACCGACGCCGACACCAGACTCCCCAATCACCGAGCGATCCCACACCGCTCCGATCGGGACTGTAGAGGGCACCGTCACTCTGCGGGAGGGCTCCCCACGATTGACCGACGCCTCATCTGCCGGTTACGCACGAAACGCGGCGTGTCGTCGCGCTGCGTCACAACACGTTCACCCGATCGGGCTACTGCGGATCACCGGGGTCGGGCTCCCGAGCCCGACCTCCCGACTTGGGTCGGTCATCGTCGTCCGCGGATCCGAAACGCCGACACCCCCCCGGAGGGCGGTGTCGGCGGGTGGGCGGTACTGGGCTCGAAGCAGTGACCACATCGGTGTGAACGAAGCGCGCTACCACTGCGCCAATCGCCCGCTGCGGCCGCGACTCTACCAAAGCGTCGGCCGCCGCCGGACTGCGGTGAGTGTTCGAGACCGGAGACGGCGCTCAGATCCCGGGCAGCCAGTGGAGGCCGCCGAGCGAGAGACCGTAGACCGACAGGTACCACCCGATCGAAGCGATCAGCACGGCCACCGCAAAGCCGAGCAGCACGAGGTTCTGACGTCGACGTTGCGGGTCGGTGGCCGCCACTGCCGCGCGGTCGGCGACCCGTCGCACGGGCTCGAGGACCCGGTGCGCCCAGGCGTACTCCGAGGCGAGGACGACCAGGCCGAGGATGATCGCGGCCCATCCCGGTCCGGGAAGCACGAGCATCGCGAGTCCTGCGACCAGGAGCAGCACCCCGAGGAGCAGGACGGCGCCTCGCCAGAGCAGGCGCCGGGACCGACCGCCGTGCGACCACGCCCTGGCCCGCCCAAAGACGCCCGTCGGCTCTGGTGCGACGGAGTCACCGTCCGCTGCATGGGGATCGGTTCCATCCTGCATCTCGCCCCTGTGTGCCACACGTCACAGCCTACGGAGGCATGGCACGCCAAGCACCAGGGCACAACGGCGCCAACGCCCCACCGAGGAGAACCCGCATGCTGCCCGTCCGCGCTGATCTCGACCTGCGTCTGGTCCTCGGTGGTGACCGCACGGTCACCGTCCCCGCGACGTTGGCCTACGCGCCGACGGAGCCGTACGCGGTATCGACGGTCTTCAGGACGGGCGACGGCGACATCACCTGGGTGTTCGGCCGCGACCTGCTCGAGGACGGGCTCAATGCTCGGGTCGGCGAGGGCGACGTCGCCATCTGGCCGTCCGCGTCGCGGGGGACCAAGGTCGTCTGCCTGTCGCTCGCCAGCCCGTCCGGGAGCGCGCTGCTCGAGGCCGACCACGACGCGGTCCGCTCGTTCCTCGACGACTCCTACCGGCTCGTCCCTCTCGGGGCCGAGAGCCCGTTGCTCGACCTCGACGCCGAGCTCGCCGGGCTCCTCGGCGACGAGCCCACCCCGGCCGCCTAGCACTGTCGCGACCCTGACGAGATGCGCGCCGATGGCGGCGGCGGCATCCGTTCCTCGACCCGTGGATGGCAGAATCGCCGCGTGACTGATGCGCTGCTGATCGTGCGCCACGTGGACGGGCCGGAGCCGCGGCGAACGCACTCCGGGGCCGTGGTCCTCGACTGGTGGGTCGACCTCGCTTCGCCCGACCGCTCTGACACGGCCGAGCTGCTCGACGACCTGCGCGACCGGTTCGGCGACGACATCGACGTCCGGGTCCGGCACTTCCCTCTGGCCGCCCACGTGTGGGCGGTCGCGGCTGCGCAGTGCCAGTGCGAGGCGGATGTCCAGGACAGGGGCATGACCTACGCAGCACACGCCGTGGCAGCCCTCGACACCATCGAGGGACCGGCCGACTACGTCGACCTCGCAGAACACCTCGGGCTCGATGAGGAGCAGTTCGCCCTTGCCCTCTTCGACGGGCGGCACGCGTCGCGAGTGAGCGACGACCACGACGCCGGAGGTGCGCTCGGGGTGACCTCGACCCCGACGTTCGTCGTGGACGGCTTGCTCGTCGCAGCCGACCAGACCCGCGCGGGCGCCCTCGCGATCCTGTCCGCCCGGATCAGCTCCGCGCTGGGTCGCTGACCGGGCTCGCGGCGCCCTCGGGTGGATCGACCGGATGCCGCGCGGCATACCAGGCGGCCAGGGGGCCGGCCGACAGACCATGGGCGAGGACCGACATCGCCACCGTGACGGCGACCACGGCAAGCACGAAGGAACCCTGCTCACCGCCGATGTCGTCGAACGCGACGATCGCGAAGACGATCGAGGCGAGCCCACGCGGCCCTAGCCACCCCGCGAGCGCGACGGTGTCCCACTTCTCCCCCAGCCCGATCCCTGCGATCGCCACGGGGAGCATCCGCACCACGGTCAGGGACAGCACGCCGTACGCGATCATCGGCCACGTCACCTGTCCTGCGACCTTTGCCAGGACACCCGCACCGAAGATGAACCACACACCGAGACCGAGCAGCAGGCCGACCTGCTCGGTGAACAGGAAGTGCTCCTCCCTCGATTGTTTGCTCACCGTGCCGCCGAAAGCGACGCCACAGACGAAGGCAGCGACGAACCCGTTGCCGCCCACCTCCACCGTGACGAAGTACGTGGTGATCGCCAGGATCACGGGCGCGAGGGGGAGCAACGTGGGCAGCACCCAACCGCGCGTCTCGGCGGCGCGGACGAGTGTGCCGGAGCCCCGGCCGAGCACCGCTCCGAGCAGCACCGCAACGAGGATGGACAGCGCTGCCGCGGTCAGCGGCCGAGACCCGGTGCCGTCGTCGGTGACGATCACGGCCGCGATGAAGAACGTCACGACCGGTGTCGCCAGGCCGTCGTTGAGGCCACTCTCGACGTTGATGACCCGTCGGAAGCCGACGGGGATCCGTTCGTCCTCGATGATCGAGGTGCCGAGTGCAGCATCGGTGGGGGCGAGTGCTGCCGCAACGAGGCACGCGACCCACACGTCGGTCCCCGGGAGGATCCACCAGGCCACCAGCGCGCCGAACAGCACCGTCAACGGGAAACCGACGCCGAGGAGCCGGGCCGGATACCGCCACTCGGTGGCGAACCACCGCAGGCCGATCGACGACGCGTCCGTGAACAGGACCACGGCGAGCGTCACCTCGATCAGCTCGCGCACGGCGTCGGCCTGGAGGTCGAGGTCGACGCCCCCGGGAGCCCGAGCGAGCAGGAAGCCGGCGACCGTCAGCGCGATGGGCCCGGTGATGCTGCGCGCCGTGAGACGTCGCGAGACGAGCACCCAGCCGAGAACAAGCGCCAAGAACACGATCACGGGGATCACGGGTCGACCTCGACTGCGGCGCGCGAGGCGAAGGCACCAGCGAGGCGCGCCGTGACCGATCCGGGGAGGAGCACGCGGTCGT
Organism: Actinomycetes bacterium; assembly: GCA_031373405.1. Taxonomy (GTDB): domain Bacteria; phylum Actinomycetota; class Actinomycetes; order S36-B12; family CAIYMF01; genus Longivirga. The sequence continues at coordinate 1,504 of JANMMN010000273.1, read as the reverse complement.
CGATGCGAACGACGGGGTGCACGTCGCGCGTCGAGGAGGTGATGAAGACTTCGTCCGCGGTGCGAAGCACGTCGTAGGGCAGGTCAGCCTCACGCACCTCGGCGACGTCGCGGCCCCACTCCAGGACCAGCGCGCGGGTGACGCCCGCGAGGCAGCCGCTCGCCGACGACGGGGTGAGCGCGACCCCGTCCATGACGACGAACACGTTGCTGCCGGTGCACTCCGAGAGCCGTCCGCGGGTGTCGGACAGCACCGCTTCCGACGCTCCGAGACGGTGGGCATGCGCCAGCGCGACAGCGTTCTCGGCGTACGACGTGGTCTTGAGGCCGGCGACGGCGGACCGCTCGTTGCGCACCCAGGGAACCGTGGCCAGCGTGGTCGTCGCCGGCCATGACCAGGCCGGGGTGAGAGTCACCACCAGGGTCGGGGTGCCCGTGCCCCGCTCACTCCCGAACGGGCCGTCGCCTGAGGTCACCGTGATTCGTAGGCGGGCTCGACGGGCATCGTCACCGGCGTCCGCGACGACCGCGTCGACCGCGTCGCGCAGGAGCAGCTGCGGGACTGCCGGCACGCCCAGGCCCTCGAGAGATCGTTCCAACCGTCCCAGGTGCCGCGTGATCGCGAACGGGACACCGTTCCGGACCAGCAGGGTCTCGAACGCCCCGTCTCCGACGGTCAGCCCGTGGTCGAGCACGGACACCGTCGCATCGATCGGATCCACCAGCCGGTCGCCGACCCAGAACCTCGTCACGTCGCATCACCCTGCCATGTCCGAGGCCGCGATCGTTCCCGCCGCGACGGAGAGCAACGTCGATGCCTTCAGCTCGGTCTCGTCCCACTCGTGGGCTGCGTCGCTCCCCCAGGTGATGCCCGCACCCGTGCCGAAACGCAGCACCCCCTCGCTGAGCCAGAACGTGCGGATCGCCACCGCCAGCTCGGCGGTCGTCGAGTCGGCGTCGACCCATCCGACGGCGCCGCAGTACGGACCACGGTCGACCGGCTCGACCTCGTCGATGATGCGCAGCGCGCTCGACTTGGGGGCGCCCGTCACCGAGCCCGGCGGAAATGCGGCACCGAAGAGGTCACGCCAACCGACGTCGGTCCGCAGCTCGCCGCGCACGGTCGACACCAGGTGGACGAGACCGGGATGGCGCTCCACGGTGAGCAGGTGCGGCACCGTGATCGAGCCGGTGCGACACACTGCACCGAAGTCGTTGCGGACGAGGTCGACGATCATCACATTCTCGGCCGAGTCCTTCTCGCCCAGGTCATCCGGGCTGCGCCCCGTCCCCTTGATCGGACCGGACACCACCACGCTCCCGTCTCGTCGCAGGAAGAGCTCGGGCGAGGCCGAGACGACCCGGAGCCCGCCTGCAGGAACTCCGGGGTGGGCACCGTCGGGCAGGTCGACGAACCCGGCATACGGCGCCGGGTTGCCACGTGCGAGCAACGCAGCCAACCCCGCGACGTCGCTCACCGAGACGTCGGGCATCGTCGCCGAGTG
>JANMMN010000258.1:0-9637 GCA_031373405.1 Actinomycetes bacterium | reverse complement strand
GGCGGCTTCTACGGCCAGAAGAAGGGCCTCCGCGGCCGGTTCGGCGTCTACGTCCCGCCGGCTCTCGTGGCCCAGGGCCGGGCCGAGATCGCCATCGAGAACCGCAAGGCCAGGATCCGGGCGCTCTGAGCGCAGGGAGCGGCCGGCTGAGTCCCGCCGGGCCAACCTGACATAATGTCCCTTATCGGATACCCAACCACACTCAAGGAATCAGCGTGACGTGCTGCGGGACGGCCTGAGCCAGGGCCTGGTCGAAGGTCGCCAGCAGTGAGTTGTTGCTTGCGGCGAGTGCCGCCAGGTAGGCGTCGGTGACCTGCCGGTGGCCGATCACCTGGCCCAGCTCTGCATGACGGTATGACAGCGCGTCGGGCCAGAACTCGCAGCGAGGACTTGCGTACAGCCCGTCGAGAAGACTCGTCGCGGCCGACTGGCTCTGGCCCAGGCGAACCAGGAAGCGAATCAAGGAGCCTTCGACCACCGGGCACAAGGCGATGTGGTCCACGCCGGCGGCCCAGGACGCCGCCCGGCCATGGTGCTCATGGTCGGTGAGGGTGAGTGCGATCAGTGCGTTGGCGTCGAGAAGGTAGGTCCGGGTCACTCGTCGTCCAGCGCTTCTGCCACGTCAGCCGCTGTGACCCGGTGCCCCAACGTCAAGGTGGGCAAGCCGCTGACCGGGTCGGTGGAGACCGTGGCGGGCTCCCCCAGTGACGCAAGGCCCCGAATGGTGAGGTCGGCCAGCGTGGCCGAGAGCGATTGGCGACGTTCGCCCGCAATGCGCTTCGCGCGGTCGTGAACCTCTGGCGGCAGATCGACGGTCGTCCTCATGTCTGCATCATACCTGCATCAGCGTGATGTGCGCCACTCCGGACACCCAGATTCACGGGGCGGCCGCGGCCACGACCCCGAGGGCGACGTCGCCAGCTTTCCGCGAGCCCGTCTGATCCGTGCGCAGGACTGCGGCGCCACGTCGTCGGTCCGTGCACGCCGCCCGCGGACGGTGGAGATCAGAGGCCGGGGCGGCAGGGGCCACGGCCGAGGGACTGCAGGCCGGGCAGTTCCCCGCGGGCGAACGTGATCACCGCTGGATCGAGCTCCGGGTACATCAGAGCCTGCGAGTTCTGCACGTGGTCGAGACCGAGCAGGTGGCCGAGCTCGTGCAGCATGGTGGACGCCACCATGCTCGGACGCTTCGCACGAAACGAGTCCCTCACGAACTCGACGTCGAGCAGCACGATGCCCGTGACGTAGGTCAGGTCGCCGCCCGGGACGGGCACGCCGTATGGCCCCGCGACGCCCACGGCGTCGCTGGCTGTCCCCTTCGGGATCTCAGTGGCGCTCGCCCAGGCGAACAGCACCGGTGCCCACCGCTCGCCGTACGTCACAGGCTGGTAGCCGACGCGGTTCTCGGACGGGTTCTCCTCGGTCGGTCCGTCGTAGACGAACCGTAGGCCGGTGATCTGGGAGATCACGGCGATCTGAGCCTGCAACAACGTGAGCGCGCCCCGCGGCTCGTGCCGTGCACGCACGACGTAATGGATCGGGCGGCAGGGCGACCACGTGACAGGTGTCTTGCCGTCCGACTGATGGTCGAGGAATCGGAAGTCCCCCTGGGGGCTCTCGAGCAGGCCACCGAGCGGGAGTCCCGCAGGCCTGGCGTCCTCCTGCGCGCCAACAGGGTAGCCATAGGCCATCGTGGTGGTCTCGGACAGGCCCAGCGCCGCCCCGGCCCCTCGATCCGAGACCTGCACCCCGATGACGATCGAGGCGGCGGCGACGCACGCGGCCGCGATGACGACCTTCCGCCAGGTGGGTCGCCGGCGCCGAGAGCGGGTCCAGCCATCGCGTTCCGCGCGCCAGGTGTCCCCGCTCGCCATCGCGGCACTCCGCCACGCCGTGTCTTCAGGGGCCACCCCCTGGGCCTCGTCGACGACCCACTGCGGTACCCGACCTGTCGGCGACCGCGGCAGGTCGTCGGGTGGCACCTGGTCCCCGAACTCCCCCATCGCGTGCTTCCCCTCGTCGCGAGCCTGGCGCGTCAGGCTACGTCCTCACGGTGGCTCGTCGAATCTGGGGTCCGTCCCACCGCGTCTCAGCTGGCGTGGACGCTGTGCCCCGCGGCGCGGAGGGCCTCGACGGCCTTCTCGAGCGCCGCGGCGTGCACGAGCACGTAGTCGGTGTCGTAGGTCGAGACGACGAAGACGCTGACGTCGACGTCGGCCAAGGGGGCGGTGAGCGCTGCCATGACGCCGACCATGGAGAAGTCGAGCGGGCCGGCGACCTCCAGCGCACGCCAGTCCGGCTCCACCCGCACCTGGTCGCCGCTGGGTGCGGCATCCTCCCCGCAGACGACCGAGACCTCCTCGGACGTGCGCGTCACCGAGTAGAACGACGCATCCGGCGGAGGGGTGGGCCAGGGCGCGTCCACCGGCAGCCGGCACACCGAGAGACGTTCCGAGAGCACACGCAGGTCCATCCGCCCATCGTGCCGCACGCCGACACGCCATGGCCGGGTTAGCGGCTCTTGGCCCCGCGAGCGTCCGGGTCCGTCATCATCGGCGCGGGAGGAACCATGACCGAGACAGTCGTCCTCGATGACGCCGCACGCACCCGCGAACAACGCGGCTGGTACTGGTACGACTTCGCCAACTCCGCGTTCGTCACCACCACGGCGACGGTCCTGGCCGGGCCGTACCTCACGGCTGTCGCGAAGACCGCTTCCTGTGGCACGTCCGAGGGCGAGTGCCTCACACCGATCTCGATCCTCGGGGTCGGGGTCTCTCCCGGCTCGCTCTACTTCTACGCTATCACCGTCTTGACCATCCTCTCGGCCTTCCTGCTGCCTGTGGTGGGCGCCTTCGCCGACCGCAGCTCGCACAAGAAGCGGCTGATGGCCGGGTTCGCCTGGCTCGGCTCGTTCTTCGCGGCGTTGCTGTTCTTCGTGCGCGACGGCAACTGGCAGCTGGGCGTCGCCGCGATGATCGGGGCCTCGCTCTGCCTCGGCGCCAGCCTCGTGGTGTACGACGCGATCCTGATCGAGATCGCCACTCCCGACGAGCGCGACCGTGTCTCCAGCCGCGGCTGGGCATTCGGCTATGTGGGCGGTGCGCTCCTGCTGGTCATCAACCTCGGGCTGCTCAACTTCGCGGAGAGCCTCGGGATGACCGAGGGCCAGGCGGCCCGCTGGTGCATGCTCATGGCTGCCGCATGGTGGGCCGGCTTCACGATCATCCCGTACCTGCGGCTGCGCGACCGTGAGCCGGTCAACGTCGAGCGCACCGAGGGAGGCACCCTCGCGCGCAGCTTCACCCAGCTCTGGCACACGCTGCGCCACGCCCGCGCCTACCCGATGACGTTGCTGTTCCTGCTCGCGTACCTGTTCTTCAACGACGGGGTCCAGACGGTCATCTACGCCTCGTCCGTCTACGGCAGCGAGGAGCTCAAGTTCGGCCAGACGACCCTGTTCATCGCGATCCTCACGGTGCAGGTCGTCGCCATCTTCGGCGCTCTGCTGCTCGGGCGGCTCGCCGGCCGCTACGGCGCCAAGCGCGTGGTGCTCACCAGCCTCGGCGCGTGGATCGTGGTGATCCTGTTCGGCTTCCTGCTCCCGGCGGAGCGGTTCCTGCTCTTCATCCTGCTCGCCGCGGCCATCGGGCTCGTGCTCGGTGGCACCCAGGCGCTGTCGCGTTCGCTGTTCTCCCAGCTGATCCCCCGCGGCCGCGAGGCGGAATACTTCTCGCTCTACCAGGCGATGGAGCGCGGGACCTCCTGGCTGGGCACGCTCGCGTTCGGGATCGCGCACCAGGTCACCGGCTCCTACCGCGTGGCGATCTTCGTGCTCGTGTTCTTCTTCGTCGTCGGTGGGCTGCTGCTCTCGCGGGTGGACGTGCGCCGCGGTATCCGCGAGGCGGGCAACGAGGTGCCTGCGGTCGTGTGACCCCTACTCCCCCGCGCGCCGCAGCGCGTACGCCGTCAGCCCTTCCGCGACGAGCCCGGACGCCGCGAACGACGCCATCACCAGTGCGCGGCGACGCCCGTGCGGCTCGCGGATGGCGTCGATCGTGAACGCGAGCGCGTCGCTCCCGTCGGCAACAGCCATGGCGGCGACCCACCCGGACACCGCTCCCCCGCTGCGGTAGGCGTCGAGGGTCCCGAGTCCGAGGGCGAGCTCTCGTGCACCGACCAGGCGGGCCTCCCCCGGCCTGGTGGCGAGCAGCGCAGCGAACCCAAGTCGCAGGACGGCCAGGGCCGGGACGCTGCGCCGCAGGGCCGTCGGAGTGATGTCGGTCATGTCCGCACCCCACCACAGCCGATGGTTGAGCGCAGAACGCACTCGACGAGCCCGCCCAGGTGTCCGGAAACCGGAATCGGGCTGGGGACGGGGATCCGCGGGAACACCCGATGCGTCCAGACCGTTAGAACCACACGAGACCGGTCCCCCTCGACCGGCCAGCGACAAGGCAGGCACACATGAGCAACGGCGCCCTCCGCGGCACCCGACTCGGCGCGACCAGTTACGAGAACGACGACCACGTCGAGCTCGCTGCGCGTCAGGTTGTCCAGTACGACTGCCCGCACGGGCACACGACCTCCATGCCGTTCTCGGTCGAGGCCGACGTCCCCGCCCTCTGGGAGTGCCGGACCTGCGGCGACGAGGCGATCATCCGCGACGGCGAGCGCCCCGAGGCGAAGCCGACCAAGCACGTGCGCACGCACTGGGACATGCTCCTCGAGCGCCGCACCATCGACGACCTCGAGGTGCTCCTCGCCGAGCGGCTCGAGCTTCTGCGCGGCGGCCGCAAGCCGGCCAAGAAGACCGCCTGAGCCCCACCCGGTCCGGCCGGCGCCTCAGGCAGAGGCGGGAGGGCTCGGCGGGTCGTCGCGCTCGACGATCTCACCGGAGATGATCTCGCCGCGCACCGGCGGTGCCACGTCCTCGCGGACAACGGTGCCGGTGACGGTCGTCGTGCGCCGCTGATCCGTGACGACCATCCCCGCAGCTTCCGCGCGGCGACGTAGGGAGCGGCTCACGCCTCGGGTGACGGTGTGGCGCACCGGTGGGACCAGCAGCAGCAGTCCCACGGCGCTCGTCACCAGCCCGGGCAGCGCGATGAGCACGCCGGCGACGAACAGCGACCCGGCATCCCCGACCTCCCGGCCGACCTGGCCGATACGTTGCTCATTCACCCCGGGCACCACCGGGACGCCGTCGACCTGTATCGGACGCAGCGATCGCGCGGCGGCGAAACCGGCGCGACGCATCACCGCCACCCCGACGACCACGAGCAGCGCGACGGTGAGGAACACCCCGCCCCAGCCGATGAGCCCCGCCAGCCACGCCGCGGCGATCCACTCGAGCACCACGTAGGCGACGATGCCGAGCAGCGCCACCACGCCCACGGTCACCAGCCCCCGTGGTCGGTGGCGGAGCCGCGCTTGCTCGCGAGCAGCCGGCGCGCCTTCTGGGCCTTGTCCTGCGCGCCCCACACGGTGACCCGCCACAGCGCCTCGACCACGATGCGCTGGTTCATCTTGGAGTCACCGAGCTCGCGTTCCACGAACTCGATCGGCACCTCGCGCACCCGGAGTCCGGACTGCACAGCCCGGCGGGCGAGGTCGACCTGGAAGCAATAGCCCTTGGACTCGACCCCGGTGAGGTCGATGGTCCGCAACGTGTCGGCACGGAACGCCCGGTAGCCGCCGGTGGCGTCCGCCAGCGGCACGCCGAGCATCACCCGCGTGTAGACGTTGCCCCCGCGGGAGAGGAGCTCGCGCGACTTCGGCCAGTTGACCACGGAGCCGCCCGGCACGTAGCGCGACCCCAGCACGAGGTCGGCGTCGCGCAGCGCCTCGAGCAGACGGGGCAGCTGCTCGGGCTGGTGGGAGCCGTCGGCGTCCATCTCCACGATCACGTCGTATCCCTCGCCCAGCGCCCACGCGAACCCCGCGAGATAGGCGGCACCGAGACCCTCCTTGCCGGCCCGGTGCAGCACGTGCACCTGGTCGTCGGCCGCGGCCAGGGAGTCGGCGATGGCACCCGTGCCGTCGGGGCTGTTGTCGTCGGCCACGAGCACGTGCGCCTCGGTCACCGCAGCACGCACCCGGCCCACGATGCGCGCGAGGTTCTCGCGCTCGTTGTACGTCGGCACGATGACCACGATGCGGCCGAGATCGGCGAACGTTGCCTCGGTCACGGTACGGGCTCCTGGATCGGTTGAGGGAGGTCCGAGCCTACGTCGCGACGCCGCCGCCGACCCAACGCTGCGAGCAGCAGCAGACCGAGGGTGGCGAGCACTGCGGCGTGCTCCGGGCGCGCCCCGACCCGGTCGGCGACGGTGAGGTCGTCGCGCAGCGGCACCGTCGCGACGAGGTGGCCCGCCACGAACTCGGGCAGCGACGACTCGATGCTGCCGTCGGGGCGAACGATGGCGCTGATCCCGCTCGTGGCGGCGATCAGCACCGCGCGGCCGTGCTCGACCGCGCGCAGGCGCGACATCGCCAGCTGCTGCTCGGGTTGACCGGTGAGGCCGTAGGTCGCGTTGTTGGTCTGCACGGCGAGGATCCGCGCACCTTGCCCGGCGTTGTCGCCGACGACACCGTCACCGCGCACCGCAGCGCGGCCGAGCTCGTCATAGGCGACCTCGAAGCAGATCAGGTCACCGAGCCGGGCCGGTCCGACCTGGAGCACACCGGTGCTGGGCCCGGGCGCGAAGTCCCGCGGCACCCGGTCGAAGCGACCGATCAGCGACGCGAGCAGGTCGCGGGCGGGCACCCACTCACCGAACGGGACCGGGTGCTGCTTGACGTAGAAATCCCCTGGTCCGGGGGTGGCGCTCGACGTCGGGAGCCAGACGATGCCGGTGTTCCAGAGCCGGGTGGGGTCATTCGGTGCGGTCACAACTGCTCCGACGAGCACCGGCACGTCGATCGCGTCGACCGCCTGCTGGATCAGGGTGCGCGCGCCGTCGTCGTCGAGCGGGTGGATGTCGCTGGAGTTCTCCGGCCAGACCACCAGGTCGGGTCGGTCCACCTTGCCCGCGGCGACGTCGGCTGCGAGCCGCTCCGTCTCCGCGACGTGGTTGCGCAGCACGGCCTCGCGCTCACCGAGGAAGTCCATCCCCACTGTCGGCACGTTTCCCTGGACGACCGCCGCGGTCAACGTCGCGGGACCGTCGCCGTCCTGCCCCTCGGTCGGCAGCGGCACCAGACCGGCCGCGGTGCTCACGACGGCGACCCCCACGAGCGCTGCCACCGTCGCGCGGGGACGGTGCCGCTCGAGCCAGGCGTACGCCAGCAGGGCGCCGATCAGCGCGACCGCGAAGGTCACGGCGGGTGCTCCCCCGAGCGCCGCGTAGGGCGTGAGGGTGCTCGAGGCCTGGCCGAAGGCGAGGCCGCCCCAGGGAAAGCCGCCGAGCGGCACGCGATCGCGCAGCGCCTCGCTGCTGACCCAGAGCAGAGGGACGGCGAGCGGCCACACGCGCAGCGCCGACGTGGCCGCGACGCCGGCGCCCACCAGCGCGATGAAGAGGGCGAACGAGCCGGCGAGCAGCAGCCAGGCGTCGTCGCCGATGACCCTCATCCACGTCAGGTGCGAGCCCAGGAAGGCGACGCCGCCGAGGTAGCCGAGCCAGAACCCGCGTCGGGTGCGTACGCCGTGCCAGCTCAGGGTCAGGACCGCGAGCGCCGGAGGAGCGAGCCAGACGAGGTCGTAGGGCGGGAAGGACAGCATCAGGAGCAGGCCACCGCCCACCGACCCCAGCACCCGCCACCAGAGCCGCGACGGGGGTGCGGCTGCGGGCTCAGGCATGGCGACAGGCTACGTGAGCGCCCGTCCCCCGTTCTGCCACGCAGAGTCGACGTCGGGGCACTCCCTCCGAGTTCCCGTCGGGACGCCGGCTCCGTCGCCGTCGACGGCGTGTACGCGCGTGCATCGCCAGGACCGTTGTGGTCGCGTGCACCCGGGTCTACCGTCGTGACGAACCTCCCCGCCCGGGCGGGGTCGGCAGCACGTGGAGGTCACCGTGGGGATCCGGTTCACCCGAGGCTTCGCGGCCGGCACGCTGCTCGCCGCACTCGGAGTCGTCGCGCCCGCTGCGCCGCTGGCCGCCCAAGCGGTCACCTACACCGTGGCCGCACCCTCGACCGCCACGGAGAGCTGCGCGAGCGAGGTCTCACTGCTCAAGGTCGGGAAGGGCGGCACCGCCCAGGACCCGGCCGCACTGTCCGACGCCGACGTCCGCTCGCTCGAGTCGGCGTTCGCCCGCGACCTCGTGGCCAAGGGCTTGGGTACCCGCAACGTCGACGGCTCGGTGACCGCGACGGTCGCCGCAGCTGCCGTGACCATCAACGTGTACGTCCACGTCATCAGCGACACGTTCGGGAACGGAAACGTGCCCGACTCCCAGATCACGAGCCAGATCAACGTGCTCAACGCCGCGTACTCACCGTGGGGTTTCAGCTTCGCCGTCGTCAGCACCGACCGGACGACGAACAACACCTGGTACACCGCAGGGCCGGGAACCGCCGCGGAGACGCAGATGAAGGAGGGGCTGCGTCATGGCACCGCCGACGACCTCAACATCTACACCAACAACATGGGCGGAGGGCTGCTCGGCTGGGCGACGTTCCCTTCGTCCTACGCCGGCAAGCCGAAGCTCGACGGCGTCGTCGTCCTGTTCACCTCACTGCCAGGCGGAACCGCAGCGCCGTACGACCTCGGTGACACCGCGACGCACGAGGTCGGTCACTGGATGGGGCTCTACCACACGTTCCAGGGCGGCTGCGCGCGCAAGACGACCGGCGGTGACGGAGTCGCGGACACTCCGGCCGAGAAGAGCCCGGCGTACGCCTGCCCGGTCGGTCGCGACTCCTGCCGGACCCTGAGCGGGCTCGACCCGATCACGAACTTCATGGACTACAGCGACGACGCCTGCATGAATACGTTCACCGCCGGCCAGGGCGACCGGATGAGCGCGCAGTGGGCGACCTACCGGGCCGGCTTGTAGGCCGCCGCTGCTCTCAGGCCGTCGCAGCGCCGAGCCAGGTGCGGGCGGCGGCCACGAGTGCGGCCGTCCCGATCGTGAGCGTCGGGTCGATCACCGGTGCGAACAGCGGCGAGTGGTTCGAGGGGACGGTGCGCATGCGCTTCGCCATCTCCTCGACGCTCGTGAGCCCGGCGAACAGGGCCGGGTCGGCGCCGCCCAGCAGCCAGAAGACGCAGGGCACGCCTGCCGCGGTGGCGAACATGCCGACGTCCTCGCTTCCGGTCACCGGACCCGGATCGACCAGCGAGCCGCACACGCCGGCCAGGGCGGGCCGGGTGCGCTCCACCCCGTCCACGTCGTTGACGACCGCGGGGAACGAGGAGATGTGCTCCACGTCGGGCTCCTTGGGGGCTCCTGCCGCAGCCGCCTCACCCTTCGCGATCCGCTCGACCGCAGCGAGCATCACCGCGAGCACCTCGGGCGTGTAGGTGCGGATGTTGATGAGCAGCTCGGCATCGTCGGGGATGATGTTGATCGCGGTGCCCGCGGTCAGCTTGCCGACGGTGAGCACGGCGGTGTCGGTCGCGGCGACCTCACGCGACACGATCGTCTGCAGCCGCATCACCGTGGCCGCAGCCATCACGACCGGATCGACC
>JANMMN010000226.1:0-5602 GCA_031373405.1 Actinomycetes bacterium | reverse complement strand
CGTCACCTCGACGTACGCCAACCAGACCCAGGCTGCGCTCGAGGAAGTCAACGTGGAGATCGAGAAGGGCGAGTTCGTCTTCCTCGTCGGCGCCTCCGGCTCGGGCAAGTCGACCTTCCTCAAGCTCTGCCTCAAGGAGGAGCGGCCCACGAGCGGGCAGATCCACGTGGCGGGCAAGGACCTCAACCACCTCTCGCGCTGGAAGGTCCCGGCCCTGCGCCGCCAGGTCGGCACTGTCTTCCAGGACTTCCGGCTGCTCCCCAACAAGACGGTGCAGCAGAACGTCGCCTTCGCCCTCGAGGTGATCGGGCGGCCCACCAGCCACATCCGCAAGGTGGTTCCCGAGGTGCTCGACCTCGTGGGCCTCGAGGGCAAGTACGACCGCATGCCCGACGAGCTCTCCGGCGGGGAGCAGCAGCGCGTGGCCGTCGCCCGCGCGTTCGTCAACCGGCCGATGATCCTGATCGCCGACGAGCCGACAGGGAACCTCGACCCGAGCACGTCCGTCGGAATCATGAAGCTGCTCGACCGGATCAACCGCACCGGCACCACCGTGGTCATGGCGACGCACGACGCCGCCATCGTCGACCAGATGCGCAAGCGGGTGATCGAGCTCGAAGGCGGACGCCTCGTGCGCGACCAGAGCCGCGGTGTCTACGGATACGCCCGCTGACCGTACTGCCGTACGCCCACCCTCCGACCTAAGGACCTCTCACCGACCATGCGCGCCCGTCTCATCCTCAACGAGGTCGGCATCGGCCTGCGCCGCAACCTCACGATGACGATCGCCCTGGTCATCACGTTCGCGGTGTCGCTCGGCCTCTTCGGCGGAGCCCTGCTCGTGCGCGACCAGGTCGACGTCATGAAGGACTTCTGGTACGACAAGGTGCAGGTCTCGATCTTCATGTGCACCAAGAACTCCGACGCGGCAAGCTGCTCCGCGGGTGCCGTGACGGTGGCCCAGAAGGACCAGATCAAGGCCGACCTCGAGTCGTTGAAGCCTCTCGTCGAGGAGGTCTACTACGAGTCGAGCACCGAGGCCTACGAGCGGTTCAAGGAGCAGTTCAAGAACTCGCCGATCGCGCAGAACGCCAGCCCTGACGCGCTGCCCGAGTCGTTCCGGGTCAAGCTCGCGGACCCCACGAAGTACGACGTGATCGCGTCCGCCTTCGTCGGTCGACCGGGCATCGACAACGTGGTGGACCAGCGCAGCCTGCTCGACAAGTTCTTCCAGGTGCTGAGCGGCCTTCAGCGGCTCGCGCTCGGAATCGCGGCCGCGATGATCCTCGTGACCATCCTGCTCATCGCCAACGCGATGCGCGTCGCGGCGTTCAACCGTCGGCGGGAGACGGGCATCATGCGCCTCGTCGGCGCGAGCGACTTCTACATCCAGATGCCGTTCGTGCTCGAGGCTGCGATCGGCGCCGCCGCCGGGGCCATCCTCGCCTCGCTGGCGCTCGTGGGCACCAAGGCGGTCCTCATCGACCGGGTGCTCACGCCCCAGTTCACGATCACGCCGTTCATCGGATGGGACGCCATCGCCCGGGCCAGCCTCACCTTGCTCGTCCTGGGCGTGGTCCTGGCCTGCGTCACCGCCCTGTTCACGCTGCGCCGCTACCTGCGGGTCTGACCGGGGCCGTTCAGGGGTTGGGTCTCCTGCGGATCGGGGATAGCCTGAGTGTGACGCCGTCACAGGTGTCACGTCCGTCACGGCTGTCACACGGCGCGACGGGCTCCGAGCCGGTGGTGCGATCGCCGGACACAGAAGGAGGTCCGGTGGGTCCGACACCGCGCACCGGTTCCGCGCGCGCTCGAGTCGCGTCCCTCCTCGTTGCGGTGGTGACCGCCGTGCTGGCCCTCACGACGCTCGGCCCTGCCGCGGCCGACCCCGACATCGACGGCAAGCTCTCCGCGGCGTCCGACGACCTTGCTGATGCCTCGAAGGCGGTGCAGGACGCCGCCGCTGCCCTCGAACGTGCGCGCACGCAGCTGCCCGCGGCCCAGGCCGAGGTCGCGGCCGCCAAGCGGGCGCAGGCGGCAGCCGAGGCCACCGAGGCGGCAGCCGCCAAGCTCTCGGCACGTGCGGCCGCCGGTGCGATCCTCGCCGAGCAGCGGGTGGCGGACGCCAGGGCGCGCATCGTCGACATGGACGGCCAGATCGGCGATCTCGCCCGGGCGGTCTACACCCAAGGTCCGTACGCCGAGCTCGCCGCGATCCTCTCCGCAGCCACGCCGTCGGACTTCGCCGACCGGCTCGAGGCCGTGCGGTCGGTGTCGCGCTCGCAGAACCGAGCGCTCTCCGACCTGCAGACGGCCAGGGCCGATCTCGCCCTGGCCAGCATTGCGGCGCAGCAGGCGCTGGACAAGGCCGACCGCAAGCGACGCGAGGCCGCGGTCGCGGTCGAAGGCGCGGCTGCGGCGACGACGCGGGCGCGCACGGCCAAGGCACGCGTCGACGCGCTCATCTCCGCGCGGGCCCGTGCGGTCGCTACCGCTGCGAAGGAGAAGGCCACCGTCCTGGCCCAGTACGAGGCGCTCAAGGTCGAGCGGCGTCGACTGCAGGCGCTCGAGCGCAGAGCCGGCGGGTTCAGCGGCGTACCGACCGGCAACTTGATCTGGCCGATCCCCGGGGGCGCGCTGGTGCAGGGGGTCGGCCCGCGCATCCACCCGGTGTACGGCTACCGCTCCTGCCACACGGGCATCGACATCCGCGGTTCGTACGGCACGACGATCCTGTCCCCGGCCGCCGGCAAGGTGATCTCGGTCGCCAGCGGTGGCCCCTTCGGCCTGCACACCCTGATCAGCCACGGTGGTGGCGTCACCACGATGACCGCCCACCAGTCCTCGGTGGCGGTGCGGGTCGGCCAGATCGTGGGTCAGGGACAGACCATCGGCTACGTCGGTTCCTCGGGCTGGGTCACCGGACCCCACCTGCACTGGGAAGTCCACGTCGACGGCGTTCCCTTCGACCCGCTCGGCTGGTTCGGCGGGTCCCGCACCGCGGTCGCCTGCTGACGAGCGTCATCGCATCACCTGGCACATCAGAGCGGGCGAGTCAGACCGGACGACTCGCGCAGCCGACCCGGCCCGCGCACACCCTCGACGTCGGGTTGAGGTCCAGCCACCCGCCGGCGATCGTGCCCGCCCGGAGCGAATCGCGTGCGCGACGCGGCCGATCCACGACTTAGAATCACTCGTCATGTCCACTCCCAGCACCCCCATGCGCCGCGCGGGCCGGGCCGCCCTCGTCGGTGGCCTCGTGCTGGCGGCGTACGGCGGGGGAGTCCTCACCGGCGTCGTGGGCTCCCGAGCGAGCGAGCCTGCGCCGCAGTCGGCCGGTGTCCTCGACGAGGCGGCAGCGCGGATCATGGCCGACGCCGCGCGACCCGTCTCGCGCGAGCAGCTCGACCAGGCGGCGGTCGAGGGCATGCTCAAGGCCCTCGGCGACCGGTGGAGCGCCTACTTCAAGCCCTCGGAGTTCACCTCCTTCCAGGCTGGCCTCGACGGCCGCTACTCCGGCATCGGTGTCTGGCTGCGCTCAGCCCAGGACGGCGAGGTCTTCGTCGGCAGCGTCGCGCCGAGCTCCCCGGCCGACGAGGCAGGCATCCTCGCCGGCGATCGGCTCGTGTCGGTGGCCGGCGAGCCGGTCGGGACGACGTCGCTGTCGACCGTCGCGTCGGCGCTGCGCGGTGACCCCGGCACCCGGCTGCCCCTGGTGCTCTCCCGCGACGGCGAGGCCGTCACCGTGTCGTTGACGCGCAGCGAGCTCGCGAGCGACGACGTCATCGTCACCCGGTTGCGTGGCGGCGTCGAGGTCGTGCGGATCGCGTCGTTCAGCCGCGGGGTCGGCGCCGCGGTCCGCAAGGCGATCACCTCCTCACCGACCTCCGACCAGCCGGCACCCGCTGGAGTCGTGCTCGACCTGCGCGGCAACGCCGGTGGGCTGCTGACCGAGGCCGTCGAGGTGGCGAGCTCGTTCCTTCGTGGCGGTGCGGTCGTGTCCTACGAGAAGCGCGGTGAGCCTGTCATCCACCTCGATGCGGTGGGCACGGGGGATGTCACCGTCCCGCTCGTGGTGCTCGTCGACGGCGGCACGGCGTCCGCGGCCGAGGTCGTGGCCGGTGCGCTCCAGGATCGCAACCGCGCCGTCGTGGTCGGGAGCACGACGTACGGCAAGGGCAGCGTGCAGGAGCCGCGTGCCCTCTCCGACGGCTCCGCCATCGAGCTCACGGTGGGGCGCTACCTCACGCCCTCGGGCCGATCGCTCGACGGCGTGGGCATCGATCCCGACGTGGTCGTGAGCGTGCGCGCCGGTGCGGCGTCCGCGGAGCAGCGGGCGCTGGAGGTGCTGCGCGGTCTTGTGGCTGCCAGCGACCTCGCGGCGCGTGGCTGAGCGGGCGGCCTCATGACTCGCGAGCAGGGCACCAAGTACGTCGCGCAGAACAAGAAGGCGCGGCACGACTACCACATCGAGACCACCTACGAGGCGGGCATCGTCCTCTCGGGCACCGAGGTCAAGGCGCTGCGCGCCGGACGTGCCTCGCTCGTCGACGGCTTCGCCATGGTGAGCGACGGCGAGGTGTGGCTGCACAACGTCCACATCCCGGAGTACTCCCAGGGCACCTGGACCAACCACGCGCCGCGCCGGGTCCGCAAGCTCTTGCTGCGCAAGGACGAGATCGACCGGCTGATCGGGAAGACCAAGGAGGGCGGACGCACCCTCGTGCCCCTCTCGCTCTACTTCAAGGACGGCTACGCCAAGGTCGAGATCGCGCTCGCGGTCGGCAAGAAGAGCTACGACAAGCGCCAGACCATGGCCGAGCGCGACGCCAAGCGCGACGTGCAGCGCGAGATGGGCCGTCGGCTCAAGGGCCGACCCAGCGACTGATCGGGTCGAGCGCCGGTGGGCACGCACAGCCCGTGACGCTCGAGAACGATCCGATCACGCGGCGATCCAGAACGTCCTCGTGCCCGTGGTCGTGCTGTTGCCCTTCTGGTAGCTGAAGGACACCGTCACGAGCTGTTGCGTGGCCGCACCCGCCGCCGGCGTGAAGATGAGCTGATTGCTCGCGTTCCAGGTGGGCGCACCGGCGCCGCTGGGAGTGACCGTCGCGGTCAGGTTCTGGGACCCGTTGTTCGCCCCGACACCCTGCGGCGACGAGGGGATTCCGCGCGTGACGGAAACAGACCCGAGCGGTGGTGTCGGGGTCGGGGTGGGCGTCGAGGTCGCAGTCGGTGTGGAGGAGGGCGTCGAGGTCGGGCCACCGGTGGGGGCCGGCGCCTCGATCCCGGCGACGGTGGCGGTGAACACGCCGGAGACCGCTTGGGTCAGCCCGAGGGCACCCAGCACGAGGGCGCCGACGACGCTGGCGACGATCAGCGCGTACTCGACCGCAGAGGCACCTCGATCGCGTCGTCCCCGCACCCTGTCGGACCCGATCAGTCTCACCCTCGCCACTCCTGCGCTCGTCGACGGTCGATTCGTCCTTGTGGATCCTGGTTCCCCGGGCTCATCCACGGTGATCGGTCGAGCCGGTGGACTCGTCACCTATTCGGTCCAGCCCCCCTCGTGCGCTCGGACTGCGGCCACCGGTGCAGCGAC
>JANMMN010000129.1:0-26442 GCA_031373405.1 Actinomycetes bacterium | reverse complement strand
GGTCACGCCGTGAGCCAGGCGCGCAGGCCGGCCTCGATCGCCTGGAGGTGCGCGACGGGGGTGAACTCGTCGCGGTGGTGCGCGAGCGAGGGGTTGCCGGGGCCGTAGTTGACCGCGGGGACGCCCAGCGCCGTGAAGCGCGCGACATCGGTCCAGCCGAACTTCGGCGTCGGCTCACTTCCGACCGCAGCGACGAAGTCCGCCGCCGCCGGGTGCGACAGTCCCGGGAGCGCGCCGTCGACGGCGTCGATCACCGTGAGGTCGAACCCGTCGAAGACCTCACGCAGGTGCGCCTCGCCCTCGATGGCGGATCGTGACGGGGCGAAGCGGTAGTTGACCGCGACGACGCACTCGTCCGGGATGACGTTTCCCGCGACGCCGCCGCGGATCCCGACCGCGCTCAGGCCCTCGCGGTAGACCAGCCCGTCGATCTCGACCTCGCGGGGCTGGTACGCCGAGAGCCGACGCAGGATCTCCCCTGCATCGTGGATCGCGTTGCTGCCCATCCACCACCGGGCGCTGTGCGCGCGCGTGCCGGACGTCGCGACCTCGACCCGCATCGTGCCCTGGCAGCCCGCCTCGACCCCGCCGTTGGAGGGCTCCATGAGCACCGCGAAGTCGGCCGCGATGAGCTCGGGGCGCTCCTCGGCCAGACGGCGCAGCCCGTTGAACTGCGAGTCGATCTCCTCGGCCTCGTAGTAGATCCAGGTGACGTCACGGGACGGCGCGGTGAGCTCGGCCGCGAGCCGGAGCGAGACGGCGACGCCGCCCTTCATGTCGCACGTGCCGAGACCGTAGAGCCGGTCCTCGCCGTCGACCTGCTCGCGACGGGACGGGAGGTTGGCGTTGGCCGGCACCGTGTCGAGGTGCCCGCCGATCGCGACCCGCTGGGCCCGCCCGAGGTGGGTGCGCGCCACGATCGTGTGACCGTCGCGCACGACCTCGAGATGGTCGTACGCCGAGAGCGCGGCCTCCACCGCGTCGGCGATCGCCGCCTCGTGCCTCGACTCGCTCGGGATGTCGACGAGGGCCGCGGTGAGGTCGACGACGTCACTGCTCAGGTCCAGGCGCACGCTCACCCCTCAACCCTAACGACCCCGCGACCCTCGGCCCCCGGCCGCTCGTAGGGTGGGCGCATGACGCTGCTGTCCTCGCCCGCCTCCGCGACCGGCCTCGCGACGTACGCCGGTGACACCCTGTTGGAGGCCTGGTTCCCCTCCCCCGCGCTCTCGGCGACACCGCTCGAGGTCGACGGGCTCGGTGAGGTCAGCCGCAGCGACGACCTGCGCGGCGTGCGCACCGTCACCCTCACCACGACCATCGCTGACCTGTCCGCGCCCCCGATCGACACCGCGGATGCGTGGCTGCGCCTTCACCTGCTCTCCCACCGGCTCGTGGCACCGCGCACGGTGTCGATGGACGGTGTCTTCGGGCTGCTGGCCAACGTCGCCTGGACCTCGGTCGGGGCGGTCCCGCTCGACCGGCTCTCCGCCGTGCAGACCTACGGCCGTCGTGACGGCCGCAACGTCACCGTGCACGGCGTCGACAAGTTCCCCCGCATGGTCGACTACGTCGTCCCCTCCGGCGTAAGGATCGCGGACGCGGACCGGGTGCGCCTCGGCGCGCACCTCGCGAGCGGAACCACGGTGATGCACGAGGGCTTCGTGAACTTCAACGCCGGCACGCTGGGCACGTCGATGGTCGAGGGACGCATCTCCGCGGGCGTCGTGGTCGGCGCCGGGTCGGACATCGGCGGTGGCGCGTCGATCATGGGCACGCTGTCCGGCGGTGGCACCGAGGTCGTGACGATCGGTGAGCGATGCCTGATCGGGGCGAACGCCGGCGTCGGCATCGCCCTCGGCGACGACTGCGTCGTCGAGGCCGGCTGCTACGTGACCGCCGGGTCGAAGGTGCTCCTGCCCGACGGCGGTACGGCGAAGGCGCGCGACCTCTCCGGTCGCTCCGGCATGCAGCTCTGGCGCAACTCGATGACCGGCGCGCTCGAGGTCCGTGCGCGCTCCGGTGCCTGGGGGGCGCTCAACACCGCCCTGCACACCCAGGACTGACCAGCACGGGGCCGCAGGGCAGCCGGAACCCTCAGCGGGCGTCGAGGGCGAGGTAGTCGCGCTCCGGGGCGCCGACGTAGACCTGACGCGGGCGGCCGATCTTCGTGGCCGGGTCCTCGATCATCTCGCGCCACTGCGCGATCCAGCCGGGGAGCCGACCGAGGGCGAACATCACCGTGAACATCCGTGTCGGCAGGCCCATCGCCTTGTAGATCAGGCCGGTGTAGAAGTCGACGTTGGGGTAGAGCTTGCGCGAGATGAAGAACTCGTCGGAGAGCGCCACCTCCTCGAGCCGCAGCGCGATGTCGAGCAGCGGGTCCTGGATCCCGAGAGACTCGAAGACGTCGTACGCCGCCGCCTTGATGATCGAGGCGCGCGGGTCGTAGTTCTTGTAGACGCGGTGCCCGAAGCCCATGAGCTTCACGCCGTCCTCGCGGTTCTTCACCTGTCGGATGAAGGTGTTGACCCCTCCTCCGCTGCGATGGATCTTCGTGAGCATCTCCAGCACCGCCTGGTTGGCGCCACCGTGCAGCGGCCCGAACAGCGCGTTGATGCCCGCCGAGACCGACGCGAACATGTTGGCGTGCGACGAGCCGACGAGCCGCACGGTCGAGGTCGAGGAGTTCTGCTCGTGGTCGGCGTGCAGGATCAGCAGCAGGTCGAGCGCCTTCGCGATGACCGGGTCGACGACGTAGTCCTCCGCGGGTACGCCGAACGTCATGCGCAAGAAGTTCTCGTTGAGGCTCAACGAGTTGTCGGGGTAGAGGAACGGCTGACCGACCGACTTCTTGTAGGCGTACGCCGCGATCGTCGGCACTTTCGCGAGCAGCCGGACGGTCGAGATCTCGACCTGCTCGGCGTCGAAGGGGTCGAGCGAGTCCTGGTAGAAGGTCGAGAGCGCGCTCACCGCCGAGGAGAGCACCGGCATCGGGTGCGCGTCGCGCGGGAAGCCGTCGAAGAACCGGCGCAGGTCCTCGTGCAGCATCGTGTGCCGCTTGATCCGCGAGTCGAAGCCGGCGAGCTCGGTCGCGGTCGGCAGCGCACCGTAGATGAGCAGGTAGGACGTCTCGAGGAACGACGACTGCTTCGCGAGCTGCTCGATCGGGTAGCCGCGGTAGCGCAGGATCCCCTTGTCGCCGTCGATGAACGTGATCGCCGACGAGCAGGACGCGGTGTTGGTGAATCCACCGTCGAGAGTGACGGCTCCTGTGGTGCTGAGCAACGAGGAGATGTCGAGGCCGTCGCTGCCGTCCGTCGCGGGCACTCGGGCGAGAGGGAGCTCGCCCCCCGGGTAGGTCAGGGTCACGTCGGACATGTCGGCCTCCAGTGCTCGAAGACGTCGAGGTCGCAGCCGTGCGACCACCCGGGGTGCCTGGAACGCTACCCAGGCACGGCCCGGCAGTCCCGGGCAGGTCCGCAGTCGTGACGTGATGTGGGCCTCACCGTCGCAGCGCGAACCGGGTCACCCCGCGAGCCGGCGTACGGCGCTGGCCACCCTCTCGTCGGTCGCAGTGAGGGCGACCCGCACGTGCCGGGCACCGGCCACGCCGTAGAACTCCCCCGGCGCGACCAGGATCCCTCGATCGGCCAGCCACCGCACGGTGTCCCAGCAGGGCTCGCCCCGCGAGGCCCACAGGTAGAGCCCGGCCTGGGAGTGCTCGACCGTGAAGCCGGAGTCGAGCAGCGCGGAGAGCAGGTGGTCCCGTCGCCGGGAGTAGCGCTCGCGCTGCTCCGCGACGTGCGCGACATCACCCAGGGCGGCGATCATCGCGGCCTGCACGGGCGCCGGCACCATGAGCCCGAGGTGCTTGCGTGCCTCCAGCAGCGAGGAGACGAGCGCGGGGTCACCGAGCACGACTCCGGCGCGATAGCCCGCGAGGTTCGACCGCTTCGACAGCGAGTGCACCGCGAGGATGCCGTCGAACGAGCCGCCGTTGACCCGCTCGTCGAGGACGGACACGGGCGTGGAGTCCCACCCGAGCTCGAGGTAGCACTCGTCGCTCACGACGATGGCACCGCGCTCGCGCGCCCATGCCACGACCTTGGCGAGGTGCTCGACCGGGAGCACCCGCCCGGTCGGGTTCGACGGCGAGTTGACCCACACCAACGAGACCCGTTGCGGTCCGAGCGCGTGGGTCGAGTCGGCGGCCACCACCTCGCAGCCGGCCACCCGGGCACCGACGTCGTAGGTCGGGTACGCGAGCTCCGGCACGACGACCGTGTCGCCCGGGCCGAGTCCGAGCAGCGTGGGGAGCAGCGCGATGAGCTCCTTGGACCCCACGGTCGGGATGACCGCCGCCGGGTCGACCGAGGCGCGCAGCGTGCGCGCGGCCCAGTCGCTGATCGCGTCACGCAGCGCCGGGGTGCCGGCGGTGAGCGGGTAGCCGGGCGAGTCCGCGGCGGCCACGAGCGCGGCCTGCACGGAGGCGGGCACGGGGTCGACCGGTGTGCCGACCGAGAGGTCGACCACACCGTCGGCGTGGCCGCGGGCGATCTCGGCGTACGGCGCGAGCCGGTCCCAGGGGAACTCCGGCAGCCGGTCGGCCAGCCGCTCGCGGGTCATCTGCTGCCTCTCTCGTGCTCATGAGGGCGCGCCGCCACCCACCAGGGGCGACGGCGCGTCATCGGGCTCGTACGGGGGTCAGTGACCCTCGTGCTCCTGCGGCTCGAGAGCGGCGACGATCGCCGCGTCCTTGGCGATGAGGCCGTGCTTGGCTGCGCCGCCGGGGGAACCGAGGTCGTCGAAGAACTCCGCGTTGGCCGCGGTGTAGTCCTTCCACTGGGTCGGGACGTCGTCCTCGTAGAAGATCGCCTCGACGGGGCACACGGGCTCACAGGCACCACAGTCGACGCACTCGTCGGGGTGGATGTAGAGCATCCGGTCGCCCTCGTAGATGCAGTCGACGGGGCACTCCTCGACGCACGCCTTGTCCTTGAGGTCGACGCACGGCTGCGCGATCGTGTAGGTCACGGACGGATCCTCTCGATCCAGAGCTGATGAGATGCGGTCACTCGGGTCGGGCGAGTCGTGCTGGTCGTGCCCCGGTGGGGACTGGGCCGGTGCACGCACCGTAGTGCGGAGCGACCATGGTTGAGTATGACGGCCGCGCCCGTGACCGTCACGAAGGGGTCCCACCAGTGTCGCCGAACGACGAGCCCTCGGGCCCCGGTCGCGGCCCGGCGCGACCGGCGGCCCTTCTCGCCGTACGCGTGTCCCCCGCCGATGTCGGCCGGCGCGTGACGCTGCGCCACCGTTACGACGCGAGCACCCTCACCGACGTGGTCGGTCGACTCACCCAGTGGCGCCGCAGCGCCTCGCACGACGACGAGGTGCTGCTGGTGGAGAAGCGCGACGGCACCCTCGTCGCGGTCCGGCGCGACGACCTGGTCGCGGCCAAGGTCGTGGCGCCCGAGGTCTCCGCCGAGGCGCTCCAGGCCGTGGCGGAGAAGGGCTGGCCCCCGCGAGAGGTGGCGACGCTCGGTGACTGGACGATGCGCGCCACCGGTGGCGTCACCGGGCGCGCCAACTCCGTCCGCGTCGCCGGGGACCCCGGCCTCCCCCTCCCCCAGGCGTTGGCCTCGGTCACCGAGTGGTACGCCGAGCGCGGGCTGCCTCCCCTGCTCCAGGTGCCCTCGCCCTCGTCGTCCGACGCGGACCTCGACGCGGCGGGCTGGACGGTGCGCCGCCGAACCGTCCTGCGCACGACCGGCACCGCGGCGCTCCTCGAGCAGGTCCGTGCCCGGGTGGTCTCGCCCGACCTGCTCGTGGAACACCACGACGCGACCACGGCCGAGTTCCTCGCGTTCACCGAGCCCGACCTCGACCCGGTCGCACTCGCCGCCATCCTCGATGCTCCGCCCGAGCGGACCGTCGTGGCGGTGCGCGACCGGGCGACCGGCGTGCTGCTCGGGACCGGTCGGGCCAGCGCGACCGGCTCGGCGGCCGGGCGGTGGGCCGGGCTCACCAGCATCGCGACGTCGCCCGTGGCCCGACGGCGCGGTGTCGCGACCGCTGTGCTGGGCGGACTGGCGGGCTGGGCCCTCGACCGCGGGTGCGGGCGCAGCTACCTCCAGGTGCTCGAGGCGAACTCGGCCGCGTGGGCGCTCTACGACGCCCTGGGCTTCGACGTGCACCATGCCTACGAGTACCGCGCGCCCGACCGGCTCGCCGGGCAACGCTGACCGACCGCTGCGGAGTGGTGACTCGCCAGCGGAGCGGCCGTGCCCCAGGATCGGACCTGTGAGTGCTGCCTCGCGCGAGCGCTTCGCCGACGTCGTCCGAGCGGGCGGCGCGGCGGGCGATCCTGCGGACGTGCGCCTCGACCTCGCCCTGCTGCTGCTCTCGGCCGAGGCGATGCCGGACGACGACGTTACCGGCGACAGCCTCGACGCCCTGATCGCCCACGGGCTCACGGCACTCGACGCGCTCGCCGAGGACGTGCCCGATCACGGCCGCGACGACCAGCGGCTCCGCGCGGCGCTGGCCGGGTTCGAGGGCGGCCCCACCGACTACGGCCGGCTCGAGTCGAGCTTGCTCCCCGACGTCCTGCGGCGCCGCCGCGGGCTGCCGATCCTGCTGGCCACGGTGTGGACGGAGGTGGCCCGACGGGCCGAGGTCCCGGCGTACGGCGTGGGGCTCCCCGGCCACTTCGTCGTGGGCATCGGCGACCCGGACGGCTCGCGGCTGCTCGTCGACCCGTTCGCCGGAGGACGGCTGCTGCCCTACGACCGGGCCCGTGACATCGCCGCGGCGACCGGCCGCTCGCTGCGACCCGAGCACCTGCGCCCGCACGACCCGATCGACACCATCGACCGGGTCCTCGGCAACGTGCGTGCGTGGGCGACGACGCCCGAGCGGGCACGGCACCGGCTCTGGTCCGCCGAGCTCGGGCTCGTGCTGCCTCGGCACGACCTCGGGCTGCGGCGCGACTACGGGGAAGCGCTCATCGCCGTGGGCCGCTACGTCGAGGCGTCCCGGGTGCTGGAGGACTACGCCGACACGGTCGAGGGCCCCATGCCGCTCGAGGCCGAGCACGCCCGGCGGATCGCCCGCCAGGCGCGAGCCCGGCTCAACTGAGCCCTGCGTGCGCCCGGTGACGCGCGCCGCGCAACCGCAAGGGCCAGCGCGGCCCCCACCCCTCGCTGACACGAGCAGTGCGCGCAAGCCTCCCACCGCGAGGGTGCGCGCTCGTCACCGCGAGGGTGAGCGCGGTCCCCGCCCGGCGCTGACACGAGCAGTCGCCGAGCCGGGCTGAGCGATCCGCTCGCGTCTCAGTATGTAGACGAATTTGTCCCACGGGTCGGACGCGCTGCGATAGTCCGGTGGTGAGCAATCAGGCCTGGGACGCGGACGGGTACGACGCGTCCTTCTCGTTCGTGACCTCCTACGGCGCGGCGCTGCTCGACCTGCTCGAGGCTCGACCCGGAGAGCGGGTGCTCGACCTCGGCTGCGGCACGGGGCACCAGGCGGGCGCGCTGGCAGACCTCGGCGCGGTGGTGGTGGGCGTCGACTCCGACGCAGCCATGCTCGACGTGGCGCGGGCTGCCCATCCAGGTCCGTCGTTCGTGCTCGCCGACGCCCAGGACGTCGACGCCCTGCGCGCCGCCGTCGGCGATCCGGTCGACGCGGTCCTGTCCAACGCGGCGCTGCACTGGATGCCACGCCAGGACGACGTCGTCGGCGCGATCGCGAGCGTGCTGCGCCCCGGGGGTCGCGTCGTCGGGGAGATGGGCGGCGCCGGCAACGTCGCCCGGCTCACCGACGCAATCCGGGTCGCGCGCGCCTCGATCGGCCTCGATCGTGACCTCGCCTCGTCGTGGACCTTCCCGACACCGGGTGAGCAGGCGACCCGGCTCGAGCGGTGCGGCCTCACCGTGCACCTCGTTCAGGCCTTCGCACGGAGCACCGCCCTCGCCCCGGGTGATACCGCCGCCAGCTGGGCCGCCATGTTCGGAGCGGCCCTCGTCGCCGACGTGCCCAGGGACCGACGTGCGGAGTTCGACGCGGCTCTCGACACCCGAGCGACCGGGCTCGGGCTCGCCAGCCGGCCCGACGGTGAGCCGGGCTGGTGGGCCGACTACGTGCGGCTGCGATTCGTGGCCGTGCGCGAGCCCCGGTGACGGGGCGCTGTGGCTACACTCCCTAGTGAGTGACCGCTCACTAGCGGCGGTCCGCCGCAGGAGGATCCAGGTGCCGGAGACCACGATCCGCGGGCGCGCGCCGCGGATGTCGCCGGAGCGCCGCCGGGCCGCGATCGTGGCCGCGGCGATCCCCTTGGTCACCCGGCACGGGTCCGGCGTGCTCACGGCCGACATCGCGGCTGCCGCCGGGATCGCGGAGGGCACGATCTTCGGGGTCTTCCCCGACAAGGAGGCGCTGCTCGGCGCCTGCTTGGCCAGCGTCGCCGACACCCGCGACGTGCACGCCCGGCTCACAGCGATCCTCGACGTCGGCATCGCCGACGCGGTCGAGCAGGCCATCGACGTCGTGCTCACCCATCTTGCGACGGCCATGCCCGTGGTCATGCGGGTCACCACCACCGGGCCCACCCCGAAGGCCGCGCGCGGGCTTCGGGCCCAGCTAACCGACGCGACCCGTCGCGAGCTCGCCCTCGTGCTCGAGGCGTACGCCGACGAGCTCAGGATGCCGGTCGAGGAGGCAGCCGGGATCCTGCACGTGCTCGTGCTCGGGGCGGCAGTGCAGCCGGAACCGCCGACCTCGGCCGTGCTCGCCCGGGCGTTCGTGTCAGGAGTGACCGGCTGATCGGTCGCCGGCGCCTATCCGGACGACGGCGATGCGGCGGGCGTGGCCGAGACCACCGTGGGCTTCGGCGTGGCCGTGCCGCTCGGTGGCACCGTGCTCGACACGCTGGGCGACGGCGACGGCGACGCGCCCGGCTTGACCCCGCACACCACGGTCGGCGCGGGGCGGTACGTCGTCTTGATCGGCTCCCGCCTGATCTCCTTGCCGCCCTTGATGAATACCCGGTTCACCGTGATCTGGAAGCCGGGCTGACCCGTCTGCGCGCGACACTCGGCGCCGGTGTCGTAGAGCGTCGTGAACGGTCGCACGTTGGTGCGCGGTCCCGACACGGCTCGGACCTCGTCGTAGTCCTTGGTGCCCCACATGGTCACGGTGAGCGAGGTCCGGCGCATGTCGGTGGTGATGAACACCGCGTGCGCGGTGTCGTTCTTGAACTTCATGTCGAAGGCGCCCCACGCGACCGTGGCCTCGAGGCCGGCGCGGTAGCGCGGGATCCAGATCGAGTGCGCCTGGGTGTAGACCCGCTCGAGGCCCGCGTAGAAGGCCGCGGTCCAGACCGTGGTCGCCGAGGCCGACACACCACCGCCGAGGTCCTCGCGGAAGACCCCGCCCGGACCGACGACGAACCCGACGGTGTAGCCGTTCGCCGGGGTCCGCTCCTTGATCGTGTCGTTGAGCGAGAAGACCTCACCCGGCAGCAGCACCGTGCCGTTGACGTACGTCGCGGCCTGCCCGATGTTCTGGGAGCGGTAGGCGGCGTACGGGAACGGCTGGGTGAACGACGCCAGCTTCTCGACGACGCCGAGCGCTCGCGCCTGCTCCGTGCTGAGCTTCGGCTCGATCGTGCCGAGCGGCGCGGTGACCGTGCGTCCCTCGGGCGTGGTCTCACCGAGCACCGCGGCCACATCCGACGCCAGCACGTCCGCGTTGACCCCGCGCCCGACCTTCGACGGCACGACGACCGGCTTGCCGCCGACGATGGTCCACGTGGCGTCGCGGCCAGGGCTCTCGACCGTGGCGATGTCGGCGGCGATCGCGGCGCGCAGAACAGCTCCGTCAAGTGTGGGTGTGAGCGCTCCGTCCTTCACCGCATACGTCGTCGCCTCGGCGATGGCGACCGTCGTGATGGTGGCGGTGAGGGTGTCGACCTTGACCGTGACGGGTGCGGATACGGCTGTCCGCGCGGCCGTGAGCGCGTCGGCGGCGGCGCTCTCGGACACCGAGGGCTCGACCTCGGCGACCGGAAGGGGCACCGGGTCGGTGCTCACGAGGTACGCGGCGCGGATGGCCTCGGTCGACGCCTTCTGGTCGAGGACCTTCCCGTTGGTGCCCGGGCTCAGTGCAGGGGACGCGCCGGAGAAGGAGATGGCAGGCTCGACCGGCGCCGCGTCGACATCGACCGCGATCGCCTTGACGTCGGCCGCGAGCTCGGTCTCGTCGACGGTGACCACGGGGGCGAGGATCGGGCCACCGGTGAACTGGGTGAGCAGCGTGACCGGGCTCCAGATGCGTCCGGCGTATCCCTGCACGGTCGCGGCCGGATCGAAGCCGAGCCCGGCATCGGCAGGGACGATGGTGACCGGGTCCGCGCCCACGGTCGCGGTCAGGTTGGCTGCGGCGCGCGGGCCGAGCTGCTGGGTGAGGACCGCGGTCGCCTGCGCCTCGCTCAACCCACCCACATCGACCCCGAGCACCTTCGCGCCACGGGGCAGCCCGTCGCCG
Organism: Actinomycetes bacterium; assembly: GCA_031373405.1. GTDB lineage: Bacteria > Actinomycetota > Actinomycetes > S36-B12 > CAIYMF01 > Longivirga. The sequence continues at coordinate 15,891 of JANMMN010000129.1, read as the reverse complement.
GTCGCGGCGACGAGGGCGAGGTAGACGGTGGCGACGCCGACGACGGCGACGGCAGCGATCACGAGGCCGCGGCGGCTCCGCGTGCGGGAGGTCGGCTCGGCGGGCGTGCTGGTGGGCGTCGCGGTCACAGCGGGCGAACTTCCTGATGGCGAGACGAATGTCGCCCCGACCGCCAGGGCACCACGTCGGGCCCGACCGGTCGCGCGGGCGCGAGTAGGTGCTTCCAGGGTAGACGCGCGGGGTCCTCCCCGGTTAATCGACGTGGCGGCAGGTGCGCCGGTTCCCGTCAGCCGCGCGCGTCCGGGTCGTCACGGAGCGCGCGGTAGCCGCGGCCGAAGTAGACCAGCGGGTCGGCGTCCGGGCGGGCGAGCCGGAGCTCGAGGACCGCGCCGACCACGATGTCGTGGTCTCCGGCGGGGTGGACCGCGACGGTGCGAGCGTCGAGCGTCACGAGTGCGTCACTGAGCAGCAACGCTCCGCTCGTGACCGAGCGGCGGGTCGGAGTCGAGTCGAACTGGCCGATGAGGGGCCGACCGCGGGTCGCGAACCAGCTCGCTCGCCCGCGCTGCGACGCCTCCAGGACGCTCACGCTCCATCGGTCGACGCTGCTGATCGCCTCGTGGAACCGCGAGTCGTTCTCGACGCACACGAGGACGAGAGCAGGTTCGAGCGAGACCGACGTGAACGAGTTCGCTGTCATCGCGTGGTCGAAGCCGTCCTGGACGCACGTGACGACGGTGACCCCGGTGGCGAAGCGGGACATGACGAGTCGGAAGTCGTCGGGTGCCACGATCGTCGCGTCGACGTCCTCGGCTGGCATGCCGCGACCCTAACGCGGTCCCCGCGCTGCTGCCGGTCGCGTCGGACCGCCGCTCAGACGCGCGCCCCGGACAGCCGCGCGTGGTCGATGACGACGGCGGCGGGCGGTGCGACCAGACGCAGTGTCGTCAGCGCCGACTCGCCGAACGCGTTCGCGGTGCCGCTGGAGAGGGCGAGGAGACCGAGGAGACGGCCGCCCGCGCGCAGCGGCATCGAGAGGAACGTCGCCATGCCGGGGATCTCGACGCTGTCGAGGTCAGCGGCCCCGAGCCGCTCGTGCGCGTCGGCGACCAGAGGGGAGAGCGCACCGATCGCCGTGGCTCCGCCGGTGGCCTGCTCGGCCGCCTCCGCGACGGCCGCGAGGAACTCGCGGTAGTGCTCCTGGGTCACCTCTCGGGCAACCGAGACGTACGTCGCCTCCGGAGCGAGACCGTCCGCGCCGAGCAGCATGACGCTGACGAGGTCGCAGTCGACGATGTTCTCCATCGACTCGAGCACCGCGGCGACCGTCTCCTCGAAGCCGTGCACGTCCGCCGCGATCGTCGTGACGTCCTGGGTCACCGAGGCTTCGAAGAGCTTGCGGTCGAGCAGGTCGCACACGCGCGCCATCACGTCGTCGTCGGAGAGCTCGAGCGGCTCCGCCTTGAGCGCAGCCCGGCCGCCGCGAGCGCGCTCGGCCGCCTCGAGGGCGGAGCGCACCGCCTCGACGAGCTCGGGCGCCTCGAAGTCCTTCGTCAGGAACCGCTCGGCGCCGGCCCGGGCGCCCCAGTAGCGATCGCTGGCCGCAGTGAGCGAGGTGAGGAACAGCACCGGGACGTCTGCGGTCTGCCAGTCGTCCTTGAGCACGCGGGCGGCGACGTAGCCGGAGACCCGCGGCATCTGCACGTCGAGGACCACGACGTCGGGCATAGTGCGGAACACGGCCTGCACCGCCTGGACGCCGTCCTCGGCGAGGACGACGTCGAAGCCGGCCGCGGACAGCACGCCGGAGACGATGCGGCGAAGCGTGGGGCTGTCGTCGGCGACGACGACGGTCACCTGCTGGTCGGTCATGGCATTTCCTCCGAGGCTTGCGGTCACCGGCCGACGAGGCGGCGGACGGTGTCGACGAGGGCGTGCTGGTCGAACTCGCTCTTGAGCAGGTAGGCATCGGCCCCGGCGTCCATGCCCGCGCGCTTGTCGGCGTCGTCACCGCGCGAGGTCATGATGATGACCGGGACATTCTCCCAGCCGCGGGTCTGGCGGATGGCCCTGGTGAGCGTGAAGCCGTCCATCCCCGGCATCTCCACGTCCGAGAGGACGAGGTCGACGGGCGGATGCTGGAGCCGCGATGCGCCGTCGAGCCCGTCGACCGCCGTGACGACGTCGTATCCCGCGCTCTCGAGGATCGTGCGCTGCAGCTCGCGTACGCCGATGGAGTCCTCCACGACGAGCACGCGGGCGCGACCGGCACCGGACGCCGTCGACCTGCGGGTGGCGGACGACTCGTCGGTGGTGGAGTCCGGCTCGACGGGGTCGCGCCGGACCGGCGCACCCGTCCAGCGGGTGGCGAGGTCGCGCAGGTCGACGAGAAGGAGCAGCGACCCGTCGTCGTCGATGGTGGCGCCGGAGGTGCCCGGCACGGTGCCGAGGAAGTCGCCGAGGCGTTTCACGACGACCTCGCGCTCTCCCTCGACTTCGTCGACGGACCAGGCGATCGACTCGCCGGTGAGCCGCGCGACCACCGCGACCCGGGGCTCACGGATGCCGCCGACGCCGAGGGCGTCACCGAGGTCGGCCAGGGGCACGGACTCCGCGTGGCGCAGGACCATCAGCGAGCCGGCCACGTCGTGGACGGCGGCGTCGGCGAGCGACACCGTCTCGAGGACGCCCGGGAGCGGCACGGCGTACCGCTCGGTGCCGCACCGGACGACGAGGCAGCGCACGACGCCGAGCGTGACGGGGAGGGTGAGGACGAAGCGCGTGCCGAGACCGGGCTCGCTCACCACCTCGACGTTGCCGCCGAGCCCGACGACCGCGGTACGCACGACGTCGAGCCCGACGCCGCGGCCGGAGGTCTCGGTCACGGACTCACGGGTCGAGAAGCCCGGCTCGAAGATCAGCTGGTGCAGGGGTCCCCCGGCCAGCGTCGACTCCGGCGGCAGCAGCCCGCTGCGCACCGCGGCCGCGCGAAGCACGTCGTCGTCGATACCGACGCCGTCGTCGGCCACCTCGAAGACCACGGTGGAGCCGGACTGTCGGGCCGAGACGGTGACGGTGGCGCGACGTGGCTTTCCCGCGACGACGCGGTCCACGGACGGCTCGCAGCCATGGTCGACGGCGTTGGTGACGAGGTGGCGCAGCGCCTCGGCCACACCGTCGAGCACGCGCACGTCGAGCTCCACGTCGGCACCCACCGTCACGAGGTCGACATCCTTGCCCGTAGCGGTCGAGACCTCGCGCACGAGAGCGGGGAACCCGGCGACGACGCGATGCACCGGCACCATGGCCAGACCCATCGCACCGTCGCGGACGCGTGCGAGACGGTTCACGGCATCCTCGGTGCGCGCCCGCAGGTCGCGCGTCGTCGCCTGGAGCCGGTCGGCGAGGCCGACCATCGCCGTCGCCGCGTCCGAGACTGCCGACCCGCCACCGCCGTGCACGAGGGCGTGCCGCAGGCCGCGGACGAGGATCTGGTGCTCGACGAGCAGAGCGACGGTCTCCTGGGTGTGGCGCTCGATCCGGCGTACGTCGAGCTCGGCCTCCCCCACGACGTCGAGGAGCCCGTGCACCCGGCGGGTCGGGACCCGCACGTGCTCGCCGCCGCGCGCGCTCACGGCGACCGCGACCGGCTCCCGCTCGGCGGCGTCGTGGCTGCGCTCGGCCAGGGCCGCGGAGAGCTTGGGAACGGTGACGGGGTCGGTGCCGGCCAGGGCCCGGTCGAGCGCCGCGACGACCTCGGCGACGGCCTCGCCGGCGACCGGCCGCTCGGCCCCGGGCAGCGAGCGACCCAGCGCCTCCGAGGTCACCAGCAGGAGGTCGACGATGTCGGGGCGCACGGCCACGCGAGCGTCGCGCAGCAGTCCGAGCAGGTCTTCGGCCCGGTGCGCGAGGGTCACGACGGCGTCGAGGCCGAGCATCCGGGCCGACCCTTTGACCGTGTGCGCGTCGCGGAACAGCGACGCCACGAGCTGCCGTGGTGCGGGGTGGCCCTCGAGCATCATCAGCCCGTCGCGCAGCGAGGCGAGCCGTTCCTCGACCTCGGCGCGGAACGTCGCCACGAGTTCCGGGTCGTCGGCCCAGCTCATGTCGGGATCACCTACGCGACCCGGAAGCGGGAGATCGACTCGCGCAGCTCGGCCGAGAGCACGTTGAGCTGTGCCGCGGCCGCGGCCGACTGCTTGGAGCCGACGGCGTACTGGCGCGACACGTCCGAGACCTGGGTCATCGCGGCGACGACCTGGTCGGACGCCGAACGCTGCTGCTGGGTCGCGATCGAGATCTCCTTCGCGGCCGTCGTGGTCTCGTCGACCATGCCGGAGATCCGCTCGAGTGCCTCGACGACGTCGCGCGCGAGCGCTGCCCCCGCGTGGACCTCCTTGCTGCCGTCCTCGGTCGCCAGGATCGTGGCGTGGGTCTCGGTCTGGATCTGGGCGACGATCGCCTGGATCTGCCCGGTCGACTCCTGCGCCCGCTCGGCCAGCTTGCGCACCTCGGAGGCGACGACCGCGAACCCGCGACCGTGCTCCCCGGCGCGGGCCGCCTCGATCGCGGCGTTGAGGGCGAGCAGGTTGGTCTGGTCGGCGAGGTCGTCGATGACCTCGAGGATGCGTCCGATCTCCTGGCTCTTCTCACCGAGGGAGAGCGCGCGCGTGGCGATCGAGTCGACGCGGTCGGCGATCTGGTCCATCGAGCGCACGCTCGCCGAGACGGCCTGCCGGCCCTCCTCCGCGTGCCGCAGGGTCTCCGCGGCGTAGCGCGCGACCGCCTCCGCCGTGTCGGCGATCTGGGCGGCCGTGGCCGCGAGCTCCTCGATCGTCGAGGTGGTCTCGGCGACCGCCGAGGACTGCTGGCTGGCGCTGGCCGCGTGCTCCTCGGCGGTGGCGAGCAGCTCGCCCGCGCTGGCCTGGATCTGCTCGCCGCCGGTGCGCACCTGCTCGACCAGGGTGCGCAGGCTCTCCAGGGCCTGGTTGACCGAGGAGGAGAGCACCACGACGGTGTCGGCGGCGGCGTCGGCGTCGTCGACCAGGTCGCTGATGTCCATCCGGGCGGACAGGTCGCCGTCGGCCGCGCGCCCGAGCTGCGCGGTGAGTGCGTCGACTCGAGCGCCGAGCTCCTTGCGCTCCCGGGTCGAGCGGCTCTCGAAGGCGAGAACGGCCGCGGAGAGCTGGCCGTCGATGAGGGTCATCGCGGGGAGCGCGACGAGGGCGAGGAGGCCGAGCGGGACGGCCGAGCCGGTCCAGGTCCCGGTGATGGCTCCGGTGAACGCGACGCTCGCCGAGAGGAGCAGCGCGAAGGCGGCGAGCCCCCATCGGGCGAACAGCATCGAGGCGAAAAGCACGTTCACGGCGAGCAGGACGGACGCGCACCCGAGCAGCCCACCGCTCGAGGATGCGAGACCGGTGATGTAGACGACGTTGGCGACCAGGATGACCCGGCCGACCTTCACGGTCTGGGAGAGCGCGGAGCCCGAGCGTTGCGCCTTGATCGCCAGGCCGGTGGTCAGGCCGGCGAGCCCGGCGCCGAACGCGCTCCAGGCCCAGACCCGGGACATGTCGACGGGGGCCTCGGGCACGAAGTGCGCGGTCAGGAGCGCCGAGACGACGCCCATGAGGACGCAGCCCCAGGTGGCGACGCCCGCGATCACGGCGATGCGCTTGCTGAACTCCACGACAGCCCCTTCGTACGCCGGTCTCCCGAAGGACCTCGCTGGTCCCCTCTCCTGCTTCGGGATGCCGAGCCGTCACCTGAAGGGGTGAATCACCCCGGCTTGACTGGTGCGCAGGGTGGGGGTGCGGCCTCCGTCCTCCGCCGGTGGCGCATCGGGTCGCGTCGTCGAGGTTGGACGCCGTGATCCTCGACCTCGGCCGGGGGCGGACGGCTCAGTGCCGCGTGCTGTGGGTGCGGGAACCGAGCGCGAGGATCGCGGCGGTGGACAGGACGGCGACCGGCCCGATGGGACCTCCATCGGCGAGACCCACGATGAGCTCCGCCGCGTCGCCGGTCAGCGTGGCCGGCGGCGCCGCACAGCTCACGGGGACGGCGACGAGACCCGCCACGGCCTCGGCGACGACACCGACCTCGACGTCGTCGACGGAGACGACGACGATGCGCGCACTGGAGGGCAAGGCCGTGACCGGGACCCCGAGCAGCGACCGCAGATCGACGACGGGCAGGACGTGGCCGCGCCAGTTGGCGACGCCGCAGACCCAGGGTGGCGTCCCCGGGACGCGAGTGAGCCCGAGCAGCGCGGTGACCTCGGCGACATCGGGCGCGCAGACGCCGTAGCGTCCCCCGCTGAACCGCACCACGACATGGTCGGTGCCGACGACCTCATCGACCGCGTCGATGTCGTCGTCGAACCAGGTGGCAGGAGTGACCGTCACACGACCCCATCGACCACTCCCCCCACCCCCTGAAGCCCCCCACTGAAGGGTCCATGAGTTTCATAGGACCGAACCAACGCCACCTTCATCTCACTGGCCTCCGGTCGGACCTGCCTCGGCGACGGGGCCGCTGCCACTGTGCTGGGCGGGCTGGTCGTCCGTGCTCGGCTCGCCGTCGTGGTCGTCCACCGGGACGTCGTACGCCGGGTACGCCGCATCGGCCGCCCCCTCCGGGAGCGGCCACAGCGAGGCGAGCAGGCTCACGAACACGCCACCGGTGAGGTAGAGGTACGTACGCGGCTGGTCGGGGAGCAGCACGTCACCTCCCGGGCTCAGGGCGGCCAGCGCGATCGTCGCGCCGATCCAGCCGATCGACACGGCGGCAGCGCCGCGGCGCGTGCCCACGAGCCAGGCGGCACCGCGGACGCAGCAGGCGACCGCGAGGAGGGCCAGCACCACTCCCCACGGGAGGTCGATCCCCCCGATCGTGCGCCGCAGCGACGAGACGGCCCCGCCCACGAGGCCGAGCACGACTCCACCGAGCACCAGCCCGACCAGAGTCGTCCCGCGGGGTCCTCGGGCGGTCAGCACCGGTCGAGCCTACGGCCCGGGCAGCTCACTGCGGTGAGGCCGGGCATCGGTCGAACGGCTACAGCCACGCATCGGGGACGTGCACGCCGGGGACTCGGGTCGCGGGCGCGACGACGAGCCGGCCGGCCCCCGCTGATTCGGCGGCATCCCCGCGCAGGTCGACCAGGTCGTTCGGGTGCCCCTCGTTCGCGGCGACCAGGATGTCGGTGATCTCGCGACCGATGAGCTCGTGGCGTTCCATCAACGCATCACGGAGCGCCTCGACCAGGTGCCGGTTCTCGTCGAGCAGGGCCCGGGTGTAGGACTTCTGCTCCTGCAGGATCCGCTCGACCCGCTCCCGGCCGTCGGAGTCCGCCAGCACCCGACCGACGATGTTGGTGTCGGACAGGGCGCTGCCCTGGATCGCGGAGAACGAGATGAGCGTGTCGGTCATACCGGCGGAGCCGACCATCTGGGCCGCCACGTTGGTGGCGTAGAGCAGGTCGCCGGCCGGGCCGGTGGACGCCTCGCCGAAGAAGAGCTCCTCAGCCGACTGACCACCCATCGCGATCCGGATGAGGCCGACCATCTCGCTCCGCGACCGGGTGAACACGTCGTCGGCGTCGCCGTGCGCGAGCAGGCCGAGGGCATCGCGGCGCTTGATGATGGTGAGCACCTCGAGCCGGCGTTGCGGTGCCACCAGCCAGGCGGTCACGGCGTGGCCGGCCTCGTGCGTGGCGATCAGGCGCGTCTCGTGCTCGGTGTACGCGACGGGTTGTCCGATGCCCACCTCCTCGACGAGGCGCGCGCGCTCGACATCACCGCGAGTCATGGCCTGGTCGCCGCGGCGGAGCGCGTTGATGAGTCCCTCGTCGAAGAGGTGCTCGATCATCACCGGGGTGTAGCCCTGCGTCACCGCGGCGAGACCGTCGCGGGCGTCCTCCGTGTCGAGCTCCGGGGTGTGCGACTTGCGCGTGAGGAAGAAGTCGATGAGCTCGCGGCGTCCGACCTTGGACGGGGACTCGAAGGTGAGCCGACGGTCGAAGCGGCCGGGCCGCAGGAGAGCGGGGTCGAGGTTGTCGGCCCGGTTGGTCGCCGCGATCACGAGCACGTTCGTGGACGGCGGCACCGGACGCGACAGCTGTCGGTGTGCCGGGAGGAACAGGTTGAGCTTGTCGATGAACCAGGTCCGCAGCTTCTGCATCCCGGTCGGGTCGTCGAAGGACTGCATCTGCACGAGGAGCTCGTTGACGACACCCCCGACGCCCTCGCTCGTCATCGACGCGTGCCGGACGGTCCCGGCAGGCGACACGGCCGCCACCGAGTAGACCGACGGAAGCCCCTCCAGCCCCCCGCAGCAGGTGGCCGGGTTCGTCCTCGGCAGCGGGGTCATGCTCAGGCCGCCGCGCGACATCGCGATGGCGTCGATCTCCTCGATGAAGCCGATCGCGCCACCCTCCTGGCGCGCCGCCTTGCGCAGCGCCTTGAAGTACGAGCGGATCTTGCGAGCGGTCGCGCCGTAGTACATCGACTGGAACGACGTGGCGGACACGAACAGGAACGGCACGCCTGCCTCGCGCGCCATCGCCTTGGCGAGGTGCGTCTTGCCGGTGCCCGGGGCACCCTCGAAGAGCAGGCCTCGACGCGGGGTCCCGCCCATCTCGGTGGCGAAGGCCTTGTGCGCCAGGAAGAGCTGCAGCGAGCGGACGACGTCGTCCTTCACGCCGTCGATGCCGACGACCTGGTCGAGCGAGATGTCGATCTGCTCGGGTCGGTAGGTCACGTGCGGTGAGCGACCCGCGCCGAGCGTCGACCCGACGAGCACGAGGATCAGCGCCAGGAAGAACAGCGCCGGCATCAGGATCATGAGGTCGATCTCGGGGAAGGTCAGGTTGAGGACGTCGATGCCGTCGCCGTTGACCCAGCGGCCCCCGAAGTACGCCGCCGGGACGAGCAGCAGCAGGAAGAGCCCGCGCAGCCGGCGACGCCGGGAACGCTCGCGCGAGACCCCGACGTCGGCCTTCGACGTGGAGAGCCGCCCGGTGCCCATCTCGGCGAGCATGGAGGAGCCGGGATCGACCTGCTCGGCGAGGGTTCCGCTCTCGTTCCGCACCGAGGTCCGGGTGTCGCCGATCCGCCGCATGGTCGCTCCAGTCGCCGTGAGCCGTTCGTGCCGCCCCACCGGTCGGGGGCGCTACTCATCGTGAGCGACGTGAGGGACGACCACCTCATCCGGATGGCCGGTCTCACCCGCTTGGGCTACCCCGACCGGCCCAAGAACCACGGAGAGTCACGGTATCCCGACGTTACGGCGTAGTGGAACGCCGTTCGCGACCCGTCGTGTCGGCAGGCGCACCAGCCTCGCCGTGGGGGCCTCCTAGAGACCGGCGAACAGGTCGGTCTCCCACCCTTTGTCGTCGAGCGGCCCTCCCACCGCGCCACGGACCAGTCGGTAGTGCTCGACCCCCATGGCGCGGGACCCGAGATTGTCGGACAGCGCGAAGAACCCGCCCTCGACGTTGATCTGGGTCGCGTGCTGGCGCATCGCGTTCATCTTGTGCTCGCCGTACTCCTCCGCGTGCAGCGCGGTGGTGACCACGTCGTCGTCGACCGCGAAGGGAATCGCGTCGGGGTCCATCGACACGAAGTCACTGGTGTCGCCGACCGCCTTGAGCGCCGCGATGCCCTCGCGGATGAACGATCGCGGGAATGCCGACCAGTAGACCTTCGCGATCTCCCACGCGTCCCCGAGCTCGGGCCTGAAGCTGGGCGCCGCGGCCAGCGCCGTCGCGTACGTCGCGACCCGGTGCGCCTGAATGTGGTCCGGGTGGCCGTAGCCGCCGAAGTCGTCGTAGGTGACGAGGACCTGGGGTCGCACCTCGCGGATGACGCTCACCAGGTCGGCCGCAGCGGCGAGCAGGTCCGCGCGCCAGAAGCAGGCGGGGTCGTCGTTGTCGGGCGTGCCCATCATCCCGGAGTCGCGGTAGCGGCCCGCGCCGCCGAGGAAACGGTGGTCGGTGACCCCGAGCTCGACCATGGCGTTGGCGAGCTCCACCTCGCGGTGCTCGCCGAGGCTGTCCTCGAGGTGTGCGGCGCGGTGGGCGTGGTCGTCGACGAGAACCTCGCCCTCCTCGCCCCGGGTGCAGGTCACGAGCGTGACGTGGACGCCCTCGGCTGCGTAGCGGGCCATGGTGGCTCCGCTCCCGATGGTCTCGTCGTCGGGGTGGGCGTGGACGAGCAGGAGTCGCCGGTCGGCGTTGATCGAGGTCACGAGAACGCAGCCTAACTGCGGCGGCGGCAGGCGGCCCCGGCTGACAGACTGCCGGGATGCCGCAGGAGTCCTTCCCTCGCCAGAGCGCCCGCACCCACGGCTTCCGCGACGGAGCGCCACGGCTGTTCACCGTCTCCCCCGACGGCGCCACGGTGCTGTTCATCCGGTCGCGCTCGGGTAGCGATCCGGTGGGCGTCCTGTGGGCCATCGACGTCGCCACCGGTGAGGAGCGGGTGGTCGCCGATCCCGTCTCGCTGCACGCCGGCGCCGAGGACCTCTCCCCCCAGGAGCAGGCTCGCCGCGAGCGGATGCGTGAGCGGAGCAGCGGCGTCGTCGGGTACGCCGTCGACGACGCGGTGACGGCGGTGGTGTTCGCCCTGTCCGGGGGGGCGTACGCCGTCGACCTCGCCCCCGGTTCCGCGGTGCGCGCCCTCGAGGTGCCCGGCCCCGTGGTCGACCCGCGGCAGTCGCCCGACGGCCGGCTCGTCGCCTACGTGTCGGGTCGCTCGCTCCGCGTCGTCGGCGCCGACGGCTCGGGTGATCGCCCCCTGGCCGAGCCGACGCACCCGCTCGAGACGTGCGGGCTGGTCGACTTCATCGCCGCGGAGGAGCTCGGCAGGTCTCGGGGCTACTGGTGGTCGCCCGCCTCCGACCGGCTCATCGTCGAGCACGTCGACGAGACACCGGTGCAGGAGTGGTGGATCGCCGACCCGGTGCATCCGGCGCAACCCCCTGTGCCCCATCGGTATCCGGCTGCCGGCACGGCCAACGCCGACATCTCCCTCCGGCTCGTCGATCTCGAGGGCACGGCCACCGACATCACCTGGGACCACGGACGGTTCCCCTACCTCGTCGACGTGTCGTGGACGAGTCACGGTGCTCCCCTGCTCGTCGTGATGACGCGCGACCAGAAGCTCCAGCAGGTGCTCGCCGTCGACCTCACCACGCTCGCCACCAGCATCGTCGACGAGATCGTCGACGACTGCTGGGTCGACGCAGTGCCCGGTGCCACCCGCTGGTCACCGGACGGACGGCTGCTCACCCTCCGGGTCGACGAGGTGAACGACGTCTACCGACTGGCTCTCGGCGACGGCTGGCTCAGTCCCGCGGATCTTCAGGTGCGCGGAGTCGTCGACGTCGACGCGGTCGGGGTCCTCGTCACGAGTGCTCCCGCCGCGCACCTGTGCGCGCTGGTGCGGGTCGGCTGGGACGGGACGACGAGCCTGGTCGGGTCCGACGACGGCTGGGTGGTCGGTCGCAGCGCCGGCGGCACCGACGTCGTCGTGAGCCGAGGGCTCGACTCGGTGGTGACGTCGTACGACGTGCGATCCCCCGCCGGAGTCTGGACCGTGACCGATCTCTCCGAGACACCTGTCGTCACGCCGGAGGTCGAGCTGGTGGTGGCCGGCCCGCACTCGGTGGCCACCGCCGTGCTCTTCCCGCGCGACCACGTCCGCGGCTCGGCCCGGCTCCCGGTCCTCATGAGTCCGTACGGCGGACCGCACGGGCAGGAGGTCGTCGCGGCGGGCATCACCTTCGGTGAGGCGCAGTGGTTCGCCGACCAGGGCTTCTGCGTCGTCGTCGCGGACGGCCGCGGGACCCCGGCCCGGGGCCCCGCGTGGGACCGCGCGGTCTACCGCGACTACGCCACACCCGTGCTGGAGGACCAGGTCGCCGCCCTCGACGCCGTGGCCGCACGCTGGCCCGACGACGTCGACGTCTCGCGGGTGGGCATCCGCGGCTGGTCGTTCGGTGGGTTCCTCGCCGCGCTCGCGGTGCTACGCCGTCCCGACGTCTTCCACGCCGCGGTCGCCGGAGCTCCCGTCACCGTGCAGCGCATGTACGACACGGCCTACACCGAGCGCTACCTCGGGCACCCCGACGAGGATCCCGGCCCGTACGAGACCTGCTCCCTGATCGCCGACGCACCGCACCTGACCCGGCCGCTGCTGATCATGCACGGCCTCACCGACGACAACGTGGTCGTGGCCCACACCCTGGCCCTCTCCGGCGCCCTCACCGCAGCCGGCCGGCCGCACCAGGTGCTGCTGCTCTCCGGCGTCACCCACATGACCCCCCAGCCCGACATCGCGGAGAACAAGCTCCTCCTCGAGCTCCACTTCCTCCAGCAGAACCTCACCTGAGCAGACCACCCACCCGCAGTACCCCGAAGGGGCGGCGAGTCGGGACGCGGGAAGGCCGCGGCCGCTCCTGCCGCGGTCGTCACGTGACCCGACCGCGAGGCGCCTGCGGCGCCGAGCCCGCCGCCCCGGAGGGGTCGGCGACGCGAGGCTGCGGCGCAGCCTCGCTTGGAGCCGAAACTAGTCGATCCCGTCGGTGCGGGTCGGCTCGAGGCGCGTCGAGCCCATCTCGCCGCCGAGCTCCTTGACCATGCCGAGGGGCTGGGGGCGCTCGACCAGGTCGGGGACGATCGGCTCGACGCCGTCGGCCATCGGTCCGACGATGTTGCCGGTGATGGTCTCGACCGGGAAGTGGCAGGCGACGCTGTGCCCGGGCCGCAGCTCGCGGAGGACGGGCTGCTCGACCGCACACTGCTCCTCGGCCTTCCAGCACCGGGTGTGGAACACGCAGCCGGAAGGTGGGTTGATCGGGCTGGGCAGGTCACCCTGGAGCAGGATGCGCTCGCGCTTGGCCGAGCCACCGGGGTCGGGCACGGGCACCGCGGACAGCAGCGCGTGGGTGTACGGGTGCAGCGGACGCTCGTAGAGCTCGTCGCGGTCGGTCAGCTCCATGATGTGGCCGAGGTACATGACGGCCACGCGGTCGGAGATGTGGCGGACGACGGAGAGGTCGTGCGCGACGAAGACGTACGCGATCCCGAACTCCGCCTGGATGTCCTCGAGCAGGTTGATGACCTGCGCCTGGATCGATACGTCGAGGGCCGAGACCGGCTCGTCGCACACGATCAGCTTGGGACGCAGCGCGATGGCGCGGGCGATGCCGATGCGCTGGCGCTGGCCGCCGGAGAACTCGTTGGGGTAGCGGTTGTAGTGCTCGGGGTTGAGCCCGACCCGCTCCATGAGCTCCCCGACGGCGTTCTTGATCCCGCCGGTCGGCTCGACCCCCTGGACCCGGAACGGCGCCGAGATGATCGTGCCGACGGTGTGCCGCGGATTCAGCGAGTTGTACGGGTCCTGGAAGATCATCTGAGCCTCGCGGCGCAGCGGGACGAGCTCCTTGCGGGTCAGGTTGGTGATGTCGCGCCCGGCGAGCTCGACGGTGCCGGCCGTCGGGGTGAGCAGGCGCAGCATCGACCGCCCGGCGGTCGACTTGCCACAACCGGACTCGCCCACGAGGCCGAGCGTCTCGCCCGGCGCGACCTCGAGGTCGATGCCGTCCACGGCGCGCACCTGGCCGACGACCTTCTTGAACACGGCTCCGGAGGTGATCGGGAAGTGCTGCTTGAGCCCGGTCACGCGCAGGATCGGGTCGCCCGTGCGCCGGGTGACCTGCTCGGATGCGGGGGCGGTCATGCCGTCTCCTCGGTCTGGAAGCGGAGCCGTTCGGCGGCGATCGCGCGACGTTCCACGGCCGGGATGTGGCAGCGCACCTCGTGGCCGGCTTCCGACGTGGTGAGGTCGGGACGCTCGGTGTCGCACCGGTTGCCGGGGACCCGGTCGCTGTAGGTGCAGCGCGGTCGGAACACGCAGCCCTTCGGCAGGTTGATCAGTGACGGTGGCAGGCCGGGGATCGGGTCGAGCCGGTCGAGTCGGACGCGGTCGAGCCGCGGCATCGAGGCGAGGAGGCCGAGCGTGTACGGCATCTCGGGTCGGTGGAAGATGTCTTCCACGCTGCCGTGCTCGACGAGGCGTCCGCCGTACATGACGACGACCTCGTCGGCCATGTCGGCCACGACGCCGAGGTCGTGGGTGATGACGATGATGGCGGTGTTGAAGTCCTTCTGCAGATCCTTGAGCAGCTGAAGGATCTGCGCCTGCACGGTGACGTCGAGCGCTGTGGTCGGCTCGTCGGCGATGAGCAGGGCCGGGTCGTTGAGCAGGGCCATCGCGATCATCACGCGTTGACGCATGCCGCCCGAGAGCTGGTGCGGGTAGTCGTCGATGCGCCGGTCGGGGTTGGGTATGCCGACCCGGTCGAGCATGGCGATCGCCTGCGCCCGCGCCGCGGCCTTGCCCACCTTCTGGTGGACCAGCACGGCCTCCACGAGCTGACGACCCACGGTGTAGAAGGGGTGCAGGCTGGAGAGGGGGTCCTGGAAGATCATGGCCATCTCTTTGCCACGCCTGTTGCGCACCCCCTCGTCGTCGAGCGACACGAGGTCGACGCCGTCGAGCAGCACCTCTCCCGAGATGTTCGCCGTACGCCGGCTGTGCAGGCCCATGATCGCCTGCGAGGTGACGCTCTTGCCGGAGCCGGACTCGCCCACGATGGCCAGGGTGCGGCCGCGGTCGACGGTGAAGGAGACCCCGTCGACGGCACGGACGAGACCGTCTTCGGTCGGGAACTCGACCCGGAGGTCGCGCACCTCGAGGTAGGCGCCCGCGGTCGGGCGCGGCACGGTGGTGGTCATACGAGCCTCACCCGCGGGTCGATGACGGCGTAGAGCAGGTCGACGATCAGGTTGGCGACGATGATGAACGTCGCTGTCACGAGGGTGATGCCCACGATCAGCGGCAGGTCGGCGTCCCGCACCGAGCTGATCGCCAGGGTGCCGAGCCCGGGCAGGCTGAAGATGGCCTCGGTGATGATCGCTCCACCGAGCAGACCCGCGAGGTCGAGGCCCGCGGCGGTCACGATCGGGGTGAGACCGGCGCGCAGTGCGTGCTTGCGGATCACGACCCGCTCCTGAAGCCCCTTGGAGCGGGCGGTGCGGATGTAGTCCTCGCCCAGGGTGTCGAGCATCTGGTTGCGCGTGAGACGCATGTAGAACGCGGCGTAGAGGATCGCGAGCACGATCCAGGGCAGCAGCATCGTCTTGAAGAACCGCACCGGGTCCTCGAACGGTGAGACATAGGAGGGGAACGGGAGCCATTTCCACTTGAGGATGACGAAGAAGAGCAGGACCAGGCCGATGAAGAACGACGGGAGGGAGTAGCCGACGAGCGAGATGCCCATGACTGCCTTGTCCTGCCAGCGCCCGCGACGCAGTGCCGCGTAGATGCCGACCGAGACACCGACCGTGATCCACATGATGAAGGCGCCGATCGCCAGCCACATCGTGGCCGGGAAGCCCTCCTTGATCAGGACGGTCACCTCCTCGCCGCGCTTGAACGAGTAGCCGAGGCACGGCGCGGAGCAGTCGAACGTCTGGGTGCCGGACCCGTAGGTGCGGCCGACGAAGAGGCCCCTGAGGTAGTTCCAGTACTGCTGGACGACCGGAAGGTCGAGGCCGAGGCGAGTCCGGTTGGCCTCGATGATCTCCGGGGTGCACGCCTTTCCGCAGGTGAGTCGCGCGGGATCGGTCGGCAGCACGCTGAACAGCAGGAAGACGACGAGCGAGAGCAGCAGCAGCATCAGCACCATGCTGATGAGTCGCCGCGTGACGTAGCCGCTCAAGGGCTGTGCCTTTCCTCAGTCACAGGATCCGGTGGGAGCTACCGGCAGGGCTTTGGTCTGAGAGTAGCGGCGCGCGGCGTGGGGGCGGGGCTGATGGCCCCGCCCCCA